>NZ_JBLUPW010000022.1:0-91240 GCF_048068175.1 Pseudomonas sp. NY15356
ATGCATCGCCGATGGTAGTGTGGGGCTTCCCCATGTGAGAGTAGGTCATCGTCAAGATTCATTTCGCAAAACCCCTATCTGCGCGAGCAGGTAGGGGTTTTGTCTTTCTGGTCCTCGAAAGAATCGCGCCTCCTCCTGTAGGAGCGGCCTTGTGCCGCGAAGCGGGCGCGCAGCGGCCGTAAGCCCAGGCGACGCGGTGCACCAGGGTTATCGGGGTGGCAGGGTTGGTGGCCGCTGCGCGGCACAAGGCCTCTTCTAGAAGACGCATCGAAAAAAATCATCTTCATCCCTATGGCTCCCGGATTGCCGCCTTTTCCTATGCAAGCCCCCTGACGCGTCGCTATCATGCCAGCCTTATTCCTGGTCGAGACTGGCATGCTGAAGTTGTTGAATCTCCTCAAGGATGGCCGGTTCCATTCGGGCCAGGCCTTGGGGGAAGCACTGGGGGTGAGTCGCAGCGCCGTGTGGAAACAGCTGCAACACCTGGAAAGCGAATTAAACCTTGTTATTCACAAGGTGCGCGGTCGTGGCTATCAGTTGGCTGCACCGCTTACCCTGCTCAACTCGCAATCGATCGCCGAATATGCGCACGGAGAAGCTTGGCCGCTCGCGATCCATGACACCATCGATTCGACCAACGCTGAAGCCTTGCGCTTGATCGGCGAAGGACGATCTGCGCCGTTCGTGGTGTTGGCCGAGCGTCAGAGCGCTGGCCGGGGGAGGCGAGGTCGCCAGTGGATAAGTCCGTTCGCTGAAAATCTCTATTACAGCCTGGTGCTGCGAGTGGATGGCGGCATGCGTCAGCTCGAAGGCCTGAGTTTGGTTGTTGGCCTGGCTGTCATGCGCACCCTCCAGGGGTTTGGCTTGGTAGGGGTCGGGTTGAAGTGGCCCAATGACCTATTGGTTGGTCAGCAAAAGATCGCGGGTATCCTCTTGGAGCTCGTCGGAGATCCTGCAGATGTCTGCCACGTCGTGCTGGGTATAGGCATCAACGTGAATATGCAGGTCAATGACCAGGTTGATCAGCAATGGACGTCAATGAGGCGTGAGGCCGGGATGATGGTCGATCGTAATCGTCTCGTCGCACAGCTCAACCAGCAACTGCAGCATGAGCTGGCTCGCCATCGTCGCTACGGTTTCGCGGCATTCCAGGAAGAATGGGAGCAGGCGAACCTTTGGCAGGGGCGAGCGGTATCGCTTGTTGCGGGTAACAACCGTATCGATGGTGTGGTGCTTGGGGTTGACGGGCAGGGCGCCCTGCGCCTTGAGGTCGATGGCGTGGAAAAGAGCTTCAGTGCAGGAGAGCTCAGTTTGAGGTTGCGTGATGATTCTTGAGCTCGATTGCGGTAACAGCTTTATCAAGTGGCGGGTGATCCACGCCAGCGATGCAACCATCGTCGGCGGTGGCATTGTCGACTCAGACCAGGCATTGTTGGTCCAGGTCGCTGGACTGCCCGGCCAGCGGCTGATTGGCTGCCGCATGGTGAGCGTGCGCAGCGAAGATGAAACCGATGTGCTTTGCGCGCTACTGGAGCAGCGTTTCGGTGTGCGGGTGCAGGTTGCTCATCCCGCCCAGGAAATGGCTGGCGTGCGTAACGGGTATGACGACTACCAGCGCCTGGGCATGGATCGTTGGCTTGCCGCATTGGGTGCTTACCACCTGGCGAAAGGCGCCTGCCTTGTGATCGATCTGGGAACGGCGGCCAAGGCGGACTTCGTGGCTGCTGACGGTCAGCACCTCGGTGGGTACATCTGCCCAGGCATGCCGCTGATGCGCAGCCAACTGCGTACGCATACCCGCAGGATCCGTTACGACGATGCGTCAGCGGAACGCGCCTTGAGCAGCCTGGCTCCTGGGCATTCGACTGTTGAGGCGGTCGAGCGAGGTTGCGTATTGATGTTACAAGGCTTTGCTCGTACGCAGATCGAGCAGGCGCGTGCGTTGTGGGGGGATGCGTTCTCCGTATTCCTTACCGGCGGTGATGCGCCCCTGGTGCAGGAGTCGGTCCCGCAGGCTCGGGTGATACCCGACCTGGTCTTCGTCGGCCTGGCCATGGCCTGTCCATTGGATTGAGGTGCCTATGCGTTGGTTGTTTCTGCTGTTGGTGGTGCTCAATGTCGTCTATTACGTCTGGCATCAGCAGGAAGCGCCGCTGAAGGCCAAGGAAGTGGCCCCTCTTTCTCTCTATAAAGGTAACCAGCAGGAGATTCGTCTGTTGCGTGAGACCGGAGCCTCTGCGCCGGCCAGGCGTCGTGAGGAGTGCCTGGTGGTAGGTGGGCTGGCGACCCAGGAACAGCTTGGAGCTCTGCGTCAGCGCCTGGTGAGCCTGGATATCGCTACAGTGCCGGTGGCGGGGCAGCTGCCCGGGGCAGAGGGGCGCTGGTTGAAGGTGGCCGCTGAAAGCGAGCGTTTGCTGGACTCTGCAGTCCTTTCCAGTCTTTCCAAGGATTTCAAAGACTTAAAACACAAAATTATTTTGTGCGAGGGTATTGCAACTGCCGAATAGCTTGATAGAATGGCGCCCGCTTCGCAGGGAACACCACTGAGGTGGTAGAACCGGAAGCTGTTGTCAAAGTAGCTAACCTCAAGATTTTAATGAGAAAAAGCTTGACAGCAGGACGGCAAGAGTTGAAAATGCCGCCCACACTTAGGAGGGGTTCCCGAGTGGCCAAAGGGATCAGACTGTAAATCTGACGTCTACGACTTCGAAGGTTCGAATCCTTCCCCCTCCACCAGTTTAGCGAGAGCCGCAAGCTCCGCGGGTATAGTTTAGTGGTAGAACCTCAGCCTTCCAAGCTGATGATGCGGGTTCGATTCCCGCTACCCGCTCCAAGTTTGCTGTTATTGCAAAAAGCGTTTCGCTCTTGTAGCTCAGTTGGTAGAGCACACCCTTGGTAAGGGTGAGGTCAGCGGTTCAAGTCCGCTCAAGAGCTCCATATAAACAAGGCAGATATGAAAATATCTGCCTTTGTTTTATCAGTAGCAATGACTATTTCTTCTGCGGAGGACTGTATCGATGGCTAAGGAAAAGTTTGATCGTTCCCTTCCCCACGTTAACGTCGGCACCATCGGCCACGTTGACCACGGTAAGACCACTCTGACCGCAGCTCTGACTCGCGTCTGCTCCGAAGTTTTCGGTTCGGCAGTCGTTGAGTTCGACAAGATCGACTCGGCTCCGGAAGAAAAAGCGCGCGGTATCACCATCAACACCGCTCACGTCGAGTACAACTCGAACATTCGTCACTACGCTCACGTTGACTGCCCAGGTCACGCTGACTACGTGAAGAACATGATCACCGGTGCTGCCCAGATGGACGGCGCGATCCTGGTTTGCTCGGCCGCCGATGGTCCGATGCCACAAACCCGTGAGCACATCCTGCTGTCCCGTCAGGTAGGCGTTCCTTACATCGTGGTCTTCCTGAACAAGGCTGACCTGGTAGACGACGCTGAGCTGCTGGAACTGGTCGAGATGGAAGTTCGCGACCTGCTGTCCACCTACGACTTCCCAGGCGACGACACCCCGATCATCATCGGTTCGGCTCGTATGGCGCTGGAAGGCAAAGACGACAACGAAATGGGTACCAGCGCTGTCAAGAAGCTGGTTGAAACTCTGGATGCCTACATCCCTGAGCCAGTTCGTGCCGTTGACCAGCCGTTCCTGATGCCGATCGAAGACGTGTTCTCGATCTCGGGTCGTGGTACCGTAGTTACCGGTCGTATCGAGCGTGGTATCGTCCGCGTTCAGGATCCGCTGGAAATCGTTGGTCTGCGTCCGACCACCACCACCACCTGCACCGGCGTTGAGATGTTCCGCAAGCTGCTGGACGAAGGTCGTGCTGGCGAGAACTGCGGCGTGCTGCTGCGCGGCACCAAGCGTGACGAAGTCGAGCGTGGTCAGGTTCTGGTCAAGCCGGGTTCGGTCAAGCCGCACACCAAGTTCACCGCAGAAGTCTACGTTCTGTCGAAGGAAGAAGGCGGCCGTCACACTCCGTTCTTCAAAGGCTACCGTCCTCAGTTCTACTTCCGTACCACTGACGTGACCGGTAACTGCGAACTGCCGGAAGGCGTTGAAATGGTAATGCCAGGTGACAACATCCAGATGACTGTCACCCTGATCAAGACCATCGCAATGGAAGACGGTCTGCGCTTCGCTATCCGTGAAGGCGGTCGTACCGTCGGCGCCGGCGTCGTAGCAAAAATTATTGAATAAGTAGTTGATTTCTCATGATCAGGCCGGCATAATGGCCGGCCTGATACAGCGTTAAAGGTCAGTAGCTCAATTGGCAGAGCGACGGTCTCCAAAACCGTAGGTTGGGGGTTCGATTCCCTCCTGACCTGCCATTCACCTCGGTGTGATGGCTTTCTTCTCACAGGATCCTCCTCGATGACTCCCAAAACTGAAGCCCAAGAATCGCGTTTTGATCTGTTCAAGTGGCTGGCTGTTGTAGTATTGGTGGTCGTTGGTGTTGTGGGTAATCAGTATTATTCCGCAGCTCCAATCCTGTATCGCGTCCTTGCACTTCTCGCCCTGGCTGCCGTTGCAGGCTTCGTTGCCTTGCAGACTGCGAAGGGTAAGTCGTTCTTTGCGTTGGCGAAGGAAGCTCGTGCCGAGATCCGTAAAGTCGTGTGGCCGACCCGCCAGGAAACCACTCAGACCACGCTTATCGTAGTGGTTGTTGTGCTGGTTATGGCGCTGCTGCTGTGGGGTCTTGATTCCCTGCTCGGCTGGGCGGTCTCCTTGATTGTTGGCTAAGGGTGTCCCGTGGCTAAGCGTTGGTACGTCGTGCATGCTTACTCGGGTTACGAGAAGCATGTCATGCGCTCTCTGATCGAGCGCGTCAAGCTGGCTGGCATGGAAGATGAATTCGGCGAGATCCTGGTCCCGACCGAAGAAGTCGTCGAAATGCGTAACGGCCAGAAGCGCAAGAGCGAGCGCAAGTTCTTCCCTGGCTATGTATTGGTCCAGATGGAGATGAACGAAGGGACTTGGCACCTTGTCAAGGACACCCCTCGTGTCATGGGTTTCATTGGTGGTACCGCAGACAAGCCTGCGCCGATCACCGATAAAGAAGCTGAAGCTATCCTGCGTCGCGTCGCTGACGGCAGTGACAAGCCGAAGCCGAAGACGCTGTTTGAGCCGGGTGAAGTGGTTCGCGTCATTGACGGTCCCTTCGCTGATTTCAACGGCAGTGTCGAAGAAGTTAACTACGAAAAGAGCCGGCTGCAGGTTGCAGTGCTCATTTTCGGTCGCTCTACTCCGGTAGAGCTCGAGTTCAGCCAGGTCGAGAAGGTCTAGGCGAACGACGCATCCCATACCCCGCAGCCCTATGTGCTGCGGGGTTTTGTCGTCACTGGGATAAAACGCAAGTCATACGGGGAGCCATCTGGCGTTCGTACCCGATTTTGGAGTAGCTCATGGCTAAGAAGATTCAGGCTTACATCAAGCTGCAAGTTAAGGCCGGCCAGGCCAACCCAAGCCCACCCGTCGGTCCAGCACTGGGTCAGCACGGCGTGAACATCATGGAATTCTGCAAGGCCTTCAACGCCCGTACTCAGGGTCAAGAGCCAGGTCTGCCGACTCCCGTGATCATCACTGTCTACAGTGACCGTAGCTTCACCTTCGAAACCAAGAGCACCCCTGCCTCGGTTCTGCTGAAGAAAGCTGCTGGCCTGGCTAGCGGTTCGGCTCGTCCGAACACCGTCAAGGTCGGTACCGTTACCCGTGCTCAGCTGGAAGAGATCGCCAAGACCAAGCAGACTGATCTGACTGCCGCTGACCTGGATGCAGCTGTGCGCACCATCGCCGGCTCTGCCCGCAGCATGGGCCTGAACGTGGAGGGTGTGTAATGGCTAAGCTGACTAAGCGCCAAAAGGCTATCGCCGAGAAAATCGAAGCAGGCAAGGCCTACAACTTCGAAGAGGCCGCAAACCTGCTGGCTTCGCTGCCGGCTGCCAAGTTTGTCGAGTCTTACGACATCGCCGTCAACCTCGGTGTTGACCCGCGTAAATCCGACCAGGTCGTTCGCAGCGCTACCGTGCTGCCGCACGGCACCGGCAAGACCGTTCGCGTTGCCGTCTTCACCCAGGGCCCAGCTGCTGAAGCTGCTCTGGCTGCCGGCGCTGATCGCGTAGGTATGGACGATCTGGCTGCCGAAATGAAAGGCGGCGACCTGAACTATGACGTCGTCATCGCATCGCCTGATGCCATGCGCGTTGTGGGTCAACTGGGCCAGGTCCTGGGTCCTCGTGGCCTGATGCCAAACCCGAAAGTAGGTACTGTAACTCCAGACGTAGCCGGCGCCGTCAAGAACGCCAAGGCTGGTCAGGTTCGCTACCGTACCGACAAGAACGGTATCATCCACACCTCCGTTGGCAAGGTCGGCTTCGAAGCTGGCAAGCTGAAGGAAAACGTTGAAGCCCTGATCGCCGATCTGAAGCGTATCAAGCCGGCTTCCTCGAAAGGTATCTACGTCAAGCGCGTAACCCTGAGCACCACCATGGGCCCAGGTCTGATCATCGATCAGAGCTCGCTGAACGTGTAATGCTCGGCCGGTGTGGCCCTGTCCGCACCGGCTGCTGAAAATTGGGGTCCCTGCCTGGCGGGGGCTGTCCAAGACCGTAGGCGGCGCAAGCCTTAAACCACAAGCCTACGCAGATGGTGCTCCCGATTCGTTACCGAATCAGACACCAAAACGACATCCGGCCTCGGCTGGATGAAACGGTAAAAACCAGGAGTAAACCCGTGGCAATTAAACTCGAAGACAAGAAGGCCATCGTCGCTGAAGTCAACGAGGCTGCCAAAGTCGCTCTGTCCGCTGTCGTGGCCGATGCCCGTGGTGTGACTGTAGGCGCAATGACCGGACTCCGTAAAGAGGCCCGCGAAGCTGGCGTTTACGTACGTGTCGTACGTAACACCCTGCTCAAGCGCGCTGTTGAAGGCACCGAGTACTCGGTCCTCAACGACGCGTTCAAAGGCCCGACCCTGATCGCTTTCTCCAATGAACACCCGGGCGCTGCTGCTCGTCTGTTCAAAGAGTTTGCCAAGGGTCAGGACAAGTTCGAGATCAAGGCAGCTGCGTTCGACGGCAAGTTCCTTGCCGCTAACCAGATCGACGTGCTGGCAACTCTGCCAACTCGCGACGAGGCTATCGCACAGCTGATGAGCGTGATCCAAGGTGCAACCAGCAAGCTGGCTCGTACCCTGGCTGCTCTGCGCGACCAGAAAGAAGCCGCTGCAGCCTAAGGCTGCGTAGTCTCTTTCGAAATCAAACGTTTAATTTGATGGCCGCGTAGGCTGTCACCCCAATACAGGAATTCATAGTCATGTCTCTGACTAACGAGCAAATCATCGAAGCGATCGGCCAGAAAACCGTTCTGGAAATTGTTGAACTGATCAAAGCGATGGAAGAAACCTTCGGCGTTACCGCTGCTGCCGCCGTTGCTGCTGCCCCTGCTGGTGGCGCTGCTGCCGCTGCTGAAGAGCAGACCGAGTTCAACGTCGTTCTGGCCGAAGCTGGCGACAAGAAGGTCAACGTGATCAAGGCCGTTCGTGAACTGACCGGTCTGGGCCTGAAAGAAGCCAAAGAGAAAGTTGACGGCGCTCCTGCTGTGATCGCTGAAGGCGTTTCGAAAGAAGCTGCTGAAGACGCCAAGAAGAAGCTGGAAGAAGCAGGCGCTAAAGTCGAGCTGAAGTAATTTCGACTTTGCGACTCCAGCCCAAGCGTTGAGCGAAAGGCTGACGGCTGGTGGCTTATGCCACCGGCCTTTTTCCGTTATTGGTGGCCGATCAGGTCGGCCCCGATAACGTGCTGCAAGAACACCCAAGAGGGTGTGCAAACCATGGGGTTTGCAGATTTTCTGGCTGCTCCCGCTCGGGGGGAGCCAAACAAGCAGGTGACCAAGCTGGGGAACGCTGATGGCTTACTCATACACTGAGAAAAAACGTATCCGCAAGGACTTTAGCAAGTTGCCGGACGTCATGGATGTGCCTTACCTCCTGGCCATCCAGCTGGATTCGTATCGCGAATTCCTGCAGGCGGGAGCATCCAAGGATCAGTTCCGCGACGTCGGCCTGCACGCGGCCTTCAAATCGGTATTCCCGATCATCAGCTACTCCGGCAATGCTGCCCTGGAGTACGTCGGCTATCGCCTGGGCGAGCCGGCCTTCGATGTGAAGGAATGTGTCCTGCGTGGCGTGACGTTCGCTGTCCCGCTGCGTGTGAAGGTGCGCCTGATCATCTTCGACAAGGAATCGTCGAACAAAGCGATCAAGGACATCAAAGAGCAAGAAGTCTACATGGGTGAAATCCCCCTGATGACTGAAAACGGTACCTTCGTTATCAACGGTACCGAGCGTGTTATCGTTTCCCAGCTGCACCGCTCGCCAGGTGTGTTCTTCGACCACGACCGTGGCAAGACCCACAGCTCCGGCAAGCTGCTGTACTCCGCCCGTATCATTCCTTACCGCGGTTCCTGGCTGGACTTCGAGTTCGACCCGAAGGACTGCGTGTTCGTGCGTATCGACCGTCGCCGCAAGCTGCCGGCTTCGGTGCTGCTGCGTGCCCTGGGCTACAGCACCGAGGAAATCCTCAACACCTTCTACACCACCAACGTGTTCCACGTTTCCGGCGAAAAACTGAGCCTGGAGCTGGTTCCTCAGCGTCTGCGTGGTGAAGTCGCGGTCATGGACATCCATGACGGCAGCGGCAAGGTCATCGTCGAGCAGGGTCGCCGTATTACCGCGCGCCACATCAACCAGCTCGAGAAGGCCGGCGTCAAGCAGCTGGACGTTCCAATGGAATACGTCCTGGGCCGTACCACCGCCAAGGCCATCGTGCATCCAGCCACCGGCGAGATCCTGGCCGAGTGCAACACCGAGCTGACCACCGAGCTGCTGATCAAGGTCGCCAAGGCTCAGGTCGTGCGCATCGAGACCCTGTACACCAACGACATCGACTGCGGTCCGTTCATCTCCGATACCCTGAAGATCGACACCACCAGCAACCAGCTGGAGGCCCTGGTCGAAATCTACCGCATGATGCGCCCAGGCGAGCCGCCAACCAAGGATGCCGCCGAGACCCTGTTCAACAACCTGTTCTTCAGCGCCGAGCGTTACGACCTGTCCGCCGTGGGCCGCATGAAGTTCAACCGTCGTATCGGTCGTACCGAGATCGAAGGTTCGGGCGTGCTGAGCAAGGAAGACATCGTCGACGTATTGAAGACCTTGGTCGACATCCGTAACGGCAAGGGCATCGTCGATGACATCGACCACCTGGGTAACCGTCGCGTCCGTTGTGTCGGCGAGATGGCCGAGAACCAGTTCCGCGTTGGCCTGGTGCGCGTAGAGCGTGCGGTCAAGGAACGCCTCTCGATGGCTGAAAGCGAAGGCCTGATGCCGCAGGACCTGATCAACGCCAAGCCGGTTGCGGCGGCGGTGAAGGAGTTCTTCGGTTCCAGCCAGCTCTCGCAGTTCATGGACCAGAACAACCCGCTCTCCGAGATCACCCACAAGCGTCGTGTCTCCGCACTCGGCCCAGGCGGTCTGACCCGTGAGCGTGCTGGCTTCGAGGTTCGTGACGTACACCCGACCCACTATGGCCGCGTGTGCCCGATCGAAACCCCTGAAGGTCCGAACATCGGTCTGATCAACTCCCTGGCGGCCTACGCCCGCACCAACCAGTACGGCTTCCTGGAAAGCCCGTACCGCGTGGTGAAAGAAGGTGTGGTCACCGACGAGATCGTCTTCCTGTCCGCCATCGAAGAAGCCGATCACGTGATCGCCCAGGCCTCGGCCGCGATGAACGAGAAGAAGCAGCTTGTCGATGAGCTGGTAGCGGTCCGTCACCTGAACGAATTCACCGTCAAGGCGCCGGAAGACGTCACCCTGATGGACGTTTCGCCGAAGCAGGTTGTCTCCGTCGCTGCCTCGCTGATCCCGTTCCTCGAGCACGACGACGCCAACCGTGCCTTGATGGGTTCGAACATGCAGCGTCAGGCCGTTCCGACCCTGCGCGCCGACAAGCCGCTGGTAGGTACCGGCATGGAGCGCAACGTCGCCCGTGACTCCGGCGTCTGCGTCGTGGCCCGTCGTGGCGGCGTGATCGACTCGGTCGACGCCAGCCGTATCGTGGTTCGCGTGGCCGACGATGAAGTCGAGACCGGCGAAGCAGGTGTGGATATCTACAACCTGACCAAGTACACCCGTTCGAACCAGAACACCTGCATCAACCAGCGTCCGCTGGTGAGCAAGGGTGATGTGGTCGCGCGTGGCGACATCATGGCCGACGGCCCGTCCACCGACATGGGTGAACTGGCGCTGGGTCAGAACATGCGCATCGCGTTCATGGCGTGGAACGGCTTCAACTTCGAAGACTCCATCTGCCTGTCCGAGCGTGTGGTCCAGGAAGATCGCTTCACCACTATCCACATCCAGGAACTGACCTGTGTGGCGCGTGACACCAAGCTTGGCCCAGAGGAAATCACCGCGGACATCCCGAACGTGGGTGAGGCTGCGCTGAACAAGCTGGACGAAGCCGGTATCGTCTACGTAGGTGCCGAAGTCGGCGCTGGCGACATCCTGGTCGGCAAGGTCACTCCGAAAGGCGAGACCCAGTTGACGCCGGAAGAAAAACTGCTGCGCGCCATCTTCGGTGAGAAGGCCAGCGACGTTAAGGACACCTCCCTGCGCGTGCCGACCGGCACCAAGGGCACCGTCATCGACGTCCAGGTCTTCACCCGTGACGGCGTCGAGCGCGACAGCCGCGCCCTGGCCATCGAGAAGATGCAGCTGGACGAGATCCGCAAGGACCTCAACGAAGAGTTCCGCATCGTCGAGGGCGCGACCTTCGAACGTCTGCGTGCAGCCCTGAACGGCCAGGTTGTCGACGGTGGTGCGGGCCTGAAGAAAGGCACCGTTATCACTGACGAAGTCCTGAACGGTCTGGAGCACGGCCAGTGGTTCAAGCTGCGCATGGCTGAAGATGCACTGAACGAGCAGTTGGAAAAGGCTCAGCAGTACATCGTCGATCGCCGTCGCCTGCTGGACGACAAGTTCGAAGACAAGAAGCGCAAGCTGCAGCAAGGCGATGACCTGGCTCCAGGCGTACTGAAGATCGTCAAGGTCTACCTGGCTATCCGCCGTCGCATCCAGCCGGGTGACAAGATGGCCGGTCGTCACGGTAACAAGGGTGTGGTCTCGGTGATCATGCCGGTTGAAGACATGCCGCACGATGCCAACGGTACTCCGGTCGACGTCGTTCTGAACCCGCTGGGCGTACCTTCGCGTATGAACGTCGGTCAGATCCTTGAAACCCACCTCGGCCTCGCGGCCAAGGGCCTGGGCGAGAAGATCGACCGCATGATCGAAGAGCAGCGCAAGGCCGCTGAGCTGCGCAGCTTCCTGACCGAGGTCTACAACGAGATCGGCGGTCGCCAGGAAAACCTGGACGAGTTCTCGGACGAAGAGATCCTCGCCCTGGCCAACAACCTGAAGAAAGGCGTGCCGATGGCTACCCCGGTCTTCGATGGTGCCAAGGAGCGCGAGATCAAGGCCATGCTGAAGCTGGCCGATATGCCTGAGAGCGGCCAGATGGTCCTGTTCGACGGCCGTACCGGCAACAAGTTCGAGCGTCCTGTAACCGTGGGTTACATGTACATGCTCAAGCTGAACCACTTGGTGGACGACAAGATGCACGCGCGTTCCACTGGTTCGTACAGCCTGGTTACCCAGCAGCCGCTGGGTGGTAAGGCGCAGTTCGGTGGTCAGCGTTTCGGGGAGATGGAAGTGTGGGCGCTGGAAGCATACGGCGCGGCATACACCCTGCAAGAAATGCTCACAGTGAAGTCGGACGACGTGAACGGCCGTACCAAGATGTACAAGAACATCGTGGATGGCGATCACCGTATGGAGCCGGGCATGCCCGAGTCCTTCAACGTGTTGATCAAAGAGATCCGTTCGCTCGGTATCGATATCGATCTGGAAACCGAATAACACGTGACGCGAAGGGGAGCGGGGCAGGTAATGCCCGCTTCCTGCTCCGCCAGGAGGAAAGGCCTTGAAAGACCTACTGAATTTGCTGAAAAACCAGGGTCAAGTCGAAGAGTTCGACGCTATCCGCATCGGTCTGGCGTCGCCTGAGATGATCCGTTCGTGGTCGTTCGGTGAAGTTAAGAAGCCGGAAACCATCAACTACCGTACGTTCAAACCTGAGCGTGACGGCCTGTTCTGCGCCAAGATCTTTGGCCCAGTCAAGGATTACGAGTGCCTGTGCGGTAAGTACAAGCGCCTCAAGCACCGCGGTGTGATCTGTGAGAAGTGCGGCGTTGAAGTCGCCCTGGCCAAGGTTCGTCGTGAGCGCATGGCGCACATCGAGCTGGCTTCGCCGGTTGCCCACATCTGGTTCCTGAAGTCGCTGCCGTCCCGTATCGGCCTGCTGATGGACATGACCCTGCGTGACATCGAGCGCGTGCTCTACTTCGAGAGCTATGTCGTTATCGATCCGGGCATGACTACCCTGGAAAAGGGCCAGCTGCTGAACGACGAGCAGTATTTCGAAGCGCTGGAAGAGTTCGGTGACGACTTCGACGCCCGCATGGGTGCCGAGGCTGTCCGCGAGCTGCTGCATGCTATCGACTTGGAGCACGAGATTGGCCGCCTGCGCGAAGAGATTCCGCAGACCAACTCGGAAACCAAGATCAAGAAGCTGTCCAAGCGCCTGAAGCTGATGGAAGCTTTCCAGGGCTCGGGCAACCTGCCTGAGTGGATGGTCCTGACCGTTCTGCCGGTTCTGCCGCCAGACCTGCGTCCGCTGGTTCCGCTGGATGGTGGTCGCTTCGCGACTTCCGACCTGAACGACCTGTACCGCCGGGTGATCAACCGTAACAACCGTCTGAAGCGCCTGCTGGACCTGTCGGCGCCGGACATCATCGTGCGCAACGAAAAGCGCATGCTGCAGGAAGCGGTCGACGCCCTGCTGGACAACGGCCGACGCGGTCGCGCCATCACCGGCTCGAACAAGCGTCCGCTGAAGTCCCTGGCCGACATGATCAAAGGTAAGCAGGGTCGCTTCCGTCAGAACCTGCTCGGTAAGCGCGTGGACTACTCCGGTCGTTCGGTTATTACCGTAGGCCCGACCCTGCGCCTGCACCAGTGCGGTCTGCCGAAGAAGATGGCCCTGGAGCTGTTCAAGCCGTTCATTTTCGGCAAGCTGGAAATGCGTGGTCTGGCGACCACCATCAAGGCCGCCAAGAAGATGGTCGAGCGCGAGCTGCCTGAGGTCTGGGACGTCCTGGCCGAGGTGATCCGCGAACACCCCGTACTGCTCAACCGTGCGCCGACCCTCCACCGTCTGGGTATCCAGGCGTTCGAGCCGGTGTTGATCGAAGGCAAGGCAATCCAGCTGCACCCATTGGTGTGTGCTGCGTACAACGCCGACTTCGACGGTGACCAGATGGCCGTTCACGTGCCGCTGACGCTGGAAGCCCAGCTCGAAGCGCGCGCGTTGATGATGTCGACCAACAACATCCTGTCGCCTGCCAACGGCGAGCCGATCATCGTTCCTTCGCAGGACGTGGTTCTGGGTCTGTACTACATGACCCGTGAAGCCATCAACGCCAAGGGCGAAGGTCGTGTGTTCGCTGACCTGCAGGAAGTCGACCGCGTATTCCGCGCCGGCGAGGCTGCCCTGCACGCGAAGATCAAGGTCCGTATCAACGAGACCGTGAAGGAGCGTGACGGCAGCATCACCAAGAACACCCGTATCGTCGACACCACCGTCGGCCGTGCGCTGCTGTTCCAGGTCGTGCCTGCTGGCCTGCCGTTCGACGTCGTCAACCAGTCGATGAAGAAAAAGGCGATCTCCAAACTGATCAACCAGTGCTATCGCGTGGTGGGTCTGAAGGAAACCGTCATCTTCGCCGACCAGCTGATGTACACCGGCTTTGCCTATTCGACCATTTCCGGCGTATCGATCGGTGTTAACGACTTCGTTATCCCGGACGAGAAGGCCCGCATCATCGGTACCGCTACCGACGAAGTGAAGGAAATCGAGAGCCAGTACGCCTCCGGCCTGGTAACCCAGGGCGAGAAGTACAACAAGGTCATCGACTTGTGGTCCAAGGCGAACGACGAAGTGTCCAAGGCGATGATGGCCAACCTCTCGAAAGAGAAGGTCATCGACCGCGAAGGCAATGAAGTCGAGCAGGAATCCTTCAACTCGATGTACATGATGGCTGACTCCGGTGCGCGGGGTTCCGCGGCCCAGATCCGTCAGCTGGCCGGTATGCGTGGCCTGATGGCCAAGCCGGACGGCTCCATCATCGAGACGCCGATCACTGCGAACTTCCGTGAAGGCTTGAGCGTTCTGCAGTACTTCATCTCGACCCACGGTGCTCGTAAAGGTCTGGCGGATACCGCACTGAAGACCGCGAACTCCGGTTACCTGACCCGTCGTCTGGTCGACGTGGCCCAGGATCTGGTGGTGACCGAGATCGACTGCGGCACCGACCAGGGTCTGGTCATGACCCCGCACATCGAAGGCGGCGACGTTGTCGAGCCGCTGGGTGAGCGCGTATTGGGTCGTGTCATCGCCCGTGACGTGTTCAAGCCGGGTACCGAAGACGTCATCGTTCCGGCCGGTACCCTGGTCGACGAGAAGTGGGTCGAGTTCATCGAACTGAACAGCATCGACGAAGTGGTCGTGCGTTCGCCGATCAGCTGCGAAACCCGCTACGGCATCTGCGCCAAGTGCTACGGTCGTGACCTGGCTCGCGGTCACCAGGTGAACATCGGTGAGGCTGTCGGCGTTATCGCTGCCCAGTCGATCGGTGAGCCGGGTACCCAGCTGACCATGCGTACCTTCCACATCGGTGGTGCTGCAAGCCGTACCTCGGCTGCCGACAGCGTCCAGGTGAAGAACGGCGGCATGGTGCGTCTGCACAACCTCAAGCAGGTCGAGCGCGCCGATGGCAACCTGGTTGCCGTATCGCGTTCTGGCGAGCTGGCCATTGCCGACGAGTTCGGCCGTGAGCGTGAGCGCTACAAGCTGCCGTACGGTGCGGTCATTTCGGTCAAGGAAGGTGAGAAGGTCGAAGCTGGCGCCATCGTCGCCAAGTGGGATCCGCACACCCACCCGATCGTGACCGAGCTGAAAGGTACCGTGACCTTCGTGGGCATGGAAGAAGGCATCACCATCAAGCGTCAGACCGACGAGTTGACCGGCCTGACCAACATCGAAGTGATGGACGTCAAGGATCGCCCTGCCGCAGGCAAGGAAATCCGTCCGGCGATCAAGATGGTCGACGCCGCTGGCAAGGACCTGTACCTGCCAGGTACCGACGTACCTGCCCAGTACTTCCTGCCGGCCAACGCCCTCGTCGGTGTGGCTGACGGTGCACAAATCGGCGTGGGTGACGTTATCGCGCGTATTCCGCAGGAAACGTCCAAGACCCGTGACATCACCGGTGGTCTGCCGCGCGTTGCCGACCTGTTCGAAGCGCGTCGTCCGAAGGAAGCGTCGATCCTGGCTGAAGTCAGCGGCACCATTGCCTTCGGTAAAGAGACCAAGGGCAAGCGTCGCCTGGTCATCACCCCGACCGATGGCAGCGACCCGTATGAAGAGCTGATTCCGAAGTGGCGCCACCTGAACGTCTTCGAAGGCGAACAGGTAAACCGCGGCGAAGTCATCTCCGACGGCCCGAGCGATCCGCACGACATCCTGCGCCTGCTGGGTGTGAGCGCGCTGGCCAAGTACATCGTCAACGAGATCCAGGACGTTTACCGCCTGCAGGGCGTGAAGATCAACGACAAGCACATCGAGACCATCCTGCGTCAGATGCTGCGTAAGGTTGAGATCACCGAGTCCGGCGATTCCAGCTTCATCAAGGGCGACCAGATGGAGCTGACCCAGGTGCTGGTCGAGAACGAGCGTCTCGCCGCCGAGGACAAGTTCGTTGCGAAGTTCTCGCGCGTGCTGCTGGGTATCACCAAGGCCTCGCTGTCGACCGAGTCGTTCATCTCCGCGGCTTCCTTCCAGGAAACCACCCGCGTACTGACCGAAGCGGCGGTCACCGGCAAGCGCGACTACCTGCGCGGCCTGAAGGAAAACGTGGTCGTGGGTCGTCTGATCCCGGCCGGTACCGGTCTGGCCTACCACAGCGAGCGTAAGCGTCGCCGTGATGCCGACAAGCCGCTGCGTGTGAGCGCCAGTGAGGTGGAAGCCGCACTGACCGAAGCGCTGAACTCCAGCGGTAACTAAGAACAGGGCAGGGCCCCGGTTCATCCTGCAGGGCATCGGTGACATGAATTGTTGCCGATGACCGGGCGAGGAGGGCCGGGGCCTCGTCTTGACTGGGTGCAAGATCCTCTTTAGACTTTTGTACCCTTAAATTTGGTGAGGCTCCGTCTCGCCAATTTTTGGCTTTCTTGCAAGACAATAGCGTCGCAAGACAATCAGTGGAGCTAGTAGATGGCAACTATCAACCAGCTGGTACGTCAGCCGCGTAAGCGTACCGTCGAGAAATCCGACGTACCTGCGCTGCAGAACTGCCCGCAGCGTCGTGGCGTGTGCACCCGCGTGTACACCACCACGCCGAAAAAACCTAACTCGGCACTGCGTAAAGTATGCCGTGTGCGTCTGACCAACGGTTTCGAGGTTTCCTCGTACATCGGTGGTGAAGGCCACAACCTGCAAGAGCACAGCGTCGTCCTGATCCGTGGCGGCCGTGTAAAAGACTTGCCAGGTGTTCGTTACCACACCGTTCGCGGTTCTCTGGATACTTCGGGCGTCAAAGGCCGTAACCAGGGTCGTTCCAAGTACGGTACCAAGCGTCCGAAGTAATCGGCCGTTTGCAGACATCCAATTTTTTGAGTCGATAAGAGTAAGGTCGGGCAGGGGTCGAAGACCCGCGTCCCGGGCTAACCTGAAGACCGTTTGAGGGCTTATCATGCCAAGACGTCGTGTAGCAGCAAAACGTGAGATCCTGGACGATCCGAAATACGGATCCCAGATCCTCGCCAAGTTCATGAACCACGTGATGGAAAGCGGCAAGAAGGCCGTAGCCGAGCGCATCGTTTACGGTGCCCTGGATACCGTCAAAGCACGCAAGAACAGCGACCCCCTGGAAATCTTCGAGAAAGCTCTCGACGCCATCGCTCCGCTGGTCGAAGTAAAGTCCCGCCGTGTCGGCGGTGCCACTTACCAGGTTCCGGTTGAAGTTCGTCCGTCCCGTCGTAACGCTCTGGCAATGCGCTGGCTCGTAGACTACGCCCGCAAGCGCGGCGAGAAGTCCATGGCCCTGCGCCTGGCTGGTGAACTGCTGGATGCTGCTGAAGGCAAGGGTGCTGCAGTCAAGAAGCGTGAAGACGTGCACCGTATGGCCGAAGCCAACAAGGCGTTCTCGCACTACCGCTTCTAATTCAAGCATCAATTTTTTTGCGAGGGCTTTATGGCTCGTACTACAGCTATTAACCGCTACCGTAACATCGGTATCTGCGCGCACGTCGATGCGGGCAAGACTACCACTACCGAGCGGATCCTGTTCTACACAGGTCTGAGCCACAAGATGGGCGAGGTGCATGATGGCGCCGCGACCACCGACTGGATGGTGCAGGAGCAGGAGCGCGGTATCACCATTACCTCCGCTGCCGTTACCACCTTCTGGAAAGGCTCCCGTGGTCAGTACGACAACTACCGCGTAAACGTCATCGATACCCCCGGCCACGTTGACTTCACCATTGAAGTAGAGCGTTCGCTGCGTGTACTCGACGGCGCGGTCGTCGTATTCTGCGGTACCTCCGGCGTTGAGCCGCAGTCCGAAACCGTATGGCGTCAGGCCAACAAGTACGGCGTTCCACGTGTTGTCTACGTGAACAAGATGGACCGTGCCGGTGCCAACTTCCTGCGCGTTGTCGGCCAGATCAAGAACCGCCTGGGTCACACCCCGGTTCCAATCCAGCTGGCTATCGGCGCCGAGGACAACTTCCAGGGTCAGGTCGACCTGATCAAGATGAAAGCCATCTACTGGAACGAAGACGACAAAGGCACCACCTATCGTGAGGAAGAAATTCCTGCCGATATGCTGGAGCTGGCTGAAGAGTGGCGCGCCAACATGGTCGAGTCCGCTGCCGAAGCCAACGAAGAGCTGATGAACAAGTACCTTGAAGAAGGTGACCTGTCCGTCGAAGAGATCAAGGCCGGTCTGCGCGCCCGTACCCTGGCGAGCGAGATCGTTCCTGCCGTCTGCGGCTCCTCGTTCAAGAACAAGGGTGTTCCCCTGGTTCTCGACGCCGTCATCGACTTCCTGCCTGCGCCGACCGAAATTCCTGCTATCCAGGGTATCAACCCGGATGACAAGGATCTGGCCAAGGACGATCCTGCCGTTCGTCACGACGAGCGTCATGCCGACGACAACGAGCCGTTCTCGGCCCTGGCGTTCAAGATCGCTACCGACCCGTTCGTAGGTACCCTGACCTTCGTTCGCGTGTACTCGGGCGTTCTGAGCTCCGGTGACTCGGTCATCAACTCGGTCAAAGGCAAGAAAGAGCGCGTTGGTCGTATGGTGCAGATGCACGCCAACCAGCGTGAAGAGATCAAGGAAGTGCGCGCTGGCGACATCGCGGCCCTGATCGGCATGAAGGACGTCACCACCGGTGAAACCCTGTGCGACGCCGACAAGCCAATCATCCTCGAGCGTATGGATTTCCCAGAGCCAGTGATCTCGCTGTCTGTCGAGCCGAAGACCAAGCAAGACCAGGAAAAGATGGGTATCGCGCTGGGCAAGCTGGCCCAGGAAGACCCGTCGTTCCGCGTCAAGACCGACGAAGAAACCGGCCAGACCATCATCTCCGGTATGGGTGAGCTGCACCTGGACATCATCGTTGACCGCATGAAGCGCGAATTCAACGTTGAGGCCAACATCGGCAAGCCGCAGGTTTCGTACCGCGAGAAGATCACCAAGTCCAACGTCGAGATCGAAGGCAAGTTCGTTCGTCAGTCGGGTGGTCGTGGTCAGTTCGGTCACTGCTGGATCCGCTTCTCCGAGCCGGACCAGGATGACAAGGGCAACATCACCGAAGGCCTGGTCTTCACCAACGAAGTCGTTGGCGGTGTGGTTCCGAAGGAATACATCCCGGCGATCCAGAAGGGTATCGAAGAGCAGATGAAGAACGGCGTTGTTGCCGGCTATCCTCTGATCGGCCTGAAGGCTACCGTGTTCGACGGTTCGTACCACGACGTCGACTCCAACGAGATGGCGTTCAAGATCGCGGCCTCCATGGCGACCAAGCAGCTGGCTCAGAAGGGCGGCGGTGTTGTGCTTGAACCGATCATGAAGGTTGAGGTAGTAACCCCTGAGGATTACATGGGTGACGTGATGGGTGACCTGAACCGTCGTCGTGGTCTGATCCAGGGTATGGATGACTCGGTCTCCGGCAAGGTTATCCGTGCAGAAGTCCCGCTGGGAGAAATGTTCGGTTATGCGACCGACGTCCGTTCCATGTCTCAGGGTCGCGCAAGCTACTCCATGGAATTCTCCAAGTACTCCGAAGCTCCGTCGAACATCGTCGAAGCACTCGTTAAAAAACAAGGCTAATCCAGCCCTTTAGGCAAGAGGTTCACTGTCGTGGCTAAAGAAAAATTTGATCGTTCCCTTCCCCACGTTAACGTCGGCACCATCGGCCACGTTGACCACGGTAAGACCACTCTGACCGCAGCTCTGACTCGCGTCTGCTCCGAAGTTTTCGGTTCGGCAGTCGTTGAGTTCGACAAGATCGACTCGGCTCCGGAAGAAAAAGCGCGCGGTATCACCATCAACACCGCTCACGTCGAGTACAACTCGAACATTCGTCACTACGCTCACGTTGACTGCCCAGGTCACGCTGACTACGTGAAGAACATGATCACCGGTGCTGCCCAGATGGACGGCGCGATCCTGGTTTGCTCGGCCGCCGATGGTCCGATGCCACAAACCCGTGAGCACATCCTGCTGTCCCGTCAGGTTGGCGTTCCTTACATCGTGGTCTTCCTGAACAAGGCTGACCTGGTAGACGACGCTGAACTGCTGGAACTGGTCGAGATGGAAGTTCGCGACCTGCTGTCCACCTACGACTTCCCAGGCGACGACACTCCGATCATCATCGGTTCGGCTCGTATGGCCCTGGAAGGCAAAGACGACAACGAAATGGGTACTACCGCTGTCAAGAAGCTGGTAGAAACTCTGGATGCCTACATCCCTGAGCCAGTTCGTGCCGTTGACCAGCCGTTCCTGATGCCGATCGAAGACGTCTTCTCGATCTCGGGTCGTGGTACCGTTGTTACCGGTCGTATCGAGCGTGGTATCGTCCGCGTTCAGGATCCGCTGGAAATCGTTGGTCTGCGTGAAACCTCCACCACCACCTGCACCGGTGTTGAGATGTTCCGCAAGCTGCTGGACGAAGGTCGTGCTGGCGAGAACTGCGGCGTTCTGCTGCGTGGTACCAAGCGTGACGACGTTGAGCGTGGCCAAGTTCTGGTCAAGCCGGGTTCGGTCAAGCCGCACACCAAGTTCACCGCAGAAGTCTACGTTCTGTCGAAGGAAGAAGGCGGCCGTCACACTCCGTTCTTCAAAGGCTACCGTCCTCAGTTCTACTTCCGTACCACTGACGTGACCGGTAACTGCGAACTGCCGGAAGGCGTTGAAATGGTAATGCCAGGTGACAACATCCAGATGACTGTCACCCTGATCAAGACCATCGCAATGGAAGACGGTCTGCGCTTCGCTATCCGTGAAGGCGGTCGTACCGTCGGCGCCGGCGTCGTAGCCAAAATCATCGAGTAATCACTCGGTCGATTGAAAAAGCCCCCGCTCAGCGGGGGCTTTTTTTATTGGGTTGACACTAAATGGGGGCGTCTATAGAATCACGCCTCCTTTTAACGGGCGTAGTGCGCCCGATGGGAACAGCCTGGAGTCTGAAATCCAATGCAAAATCAGCAAATCCGTATCAGGTTGAAGGCTTTTGACCATCGCCTGATCGACCAATCCACCCAGGAAATCGTGGAAACCGCGAAACGTACTGGTGCACAAGTGCGTGGTCCAATTCCACTGCCAACCCGCAAAGAGCGTTTCACCGTTCTGGTTTCCCCGCACGTCAACAAAGACGCGCGTGACCAGTACGAGATTCGCACTCATAAGCGTGTTCTGGACATCGTCCAGCCGACGGATAAAACCGTTGACGCGCTGATGAAGCTTGATCTCGCGGCAGGCGTGGAAGTACAGATCAGCCTCGGCTAAGACTTCGGTCTGGTCGTGTAACGCTCTGAAATGGGCGGCCATAGCGGGTGAAAGCCCCGTACACTCATGAGGTTTACAACATGACTATTGGTGTAGTCGGTCGTAAGTGCGGCATGACCCGCATTTTCACCGAAGAAGGTGTCTCCATTCCGGTCACGGTCATCGAGATCGAGCCGAATCGCGTCACCCAGTTCAAAACTGAAGAAACCGATGGCTACCGTGCAGTGCAAGTCACTGTCGGCGAGCGTCGTGCTTCGCGCGTGACTGCCGCTCAGGCAGGTCACTTCGCCAAGGCTAACGTTGCCGCTGGTCGCGGTGTTTGGGAGTTCCGTCTTGAAGAAGGCGATTTCCAGGCTGGCGATCTGATCAAAGCTGAACTCTTCACTGCAGGCCAGCTGGTAGACGTAACCGGTCAGTCCAAAGGTAAAGGCTTCGCCGGTACCATCAAGCGTTGGAACTTCCGTGGTCAGGACAACACCCACGGTAACTCCGTATCGCACCGTGTCCCTGGCTCCATCGGCCAGTGCCAGACTCCTGGTCGTGTATTCAAGGGCAAGAAGATGTCCGGTCACATGGGCGCCGAGCGCGTGACTGTTCAGTCCCTGGAAGTAGTACGCGTAGACGCAGAACGCAACCTGCTGCTGGTCAAGGGTGCCGTTCCAGGCGCTACTGGCGGCGACGTGGTTGTGCGTCCAGCTGTCAAGGCTCGCGGTTAAGGGGAAACTGACATGCAACTCAATGTAAATGACGCTCAGGCGATCGAAGTTTCCGAACTGACTTTCGGTGGCGAATTCAACGAGACGCTGGTACACCAAGCAGTCGTGGCCTACATGGCCGGCGGCCGTCAGGGCACCAAGCAGCAGAAGACCCGTTCCGACGTGGCTGGTGGCGGTAAGCGCCCATGGCGTCAGAAGGGCACCGGCCGTGCTCGTGCCGGTACCACTCGTGGCCCGATCTGGCGCGGCGGTGGTGTCACCTTCGCAGCTCGTCCTCAGGATCACTCGCAGAAGCTCAACAAGAAGATGTACCGCGCAGCTCTGCGCTCCATCCTCTCCGAGCTGGTACGTAGCGAGCGCCTGGTCGTAGTTCAGGACTTCGCAGTCGAAGCCCCGAAGACCAAGGACCTGCTGAACAAGCTGAACGGCATGGGTCTGAACGACGTACTGATCGTTTCCGACGCCGTTGATCAGAACCTGTACCTGGCTGCTCGTAACCTGCCGCACGTCGACGTACGTGACGTTCAGGGTTCCGATCCGGTCAGTCTGATCGCATACGAGAAAGTGTTGATCACTGTCTCGGCCGTGAAGAAATTCGAGGAGCTGCTGGGATGAACCAGGAACGCGTATTTAAAGTCCTCCTTGGCCCGCACGTTTCCGAGAAGGCTACCGTTCTGGCTGAGAAGAAAGGCCAGTTCGTATTCAAGGTTGCTACCGATGCAACCAAGCTGGAAATCAAGAAAGCTGTCGAAGGCCTGTTCAACGTAAAAGTTGAAAACGTGTCGACCGTCAACGTCCTGGGTAAAACCAAGCGTACCGCACGTGGTCTGGGCAAGCGTAATGACTGGAAGAAGGCGATCGTCTCCCTTCAGCCAGGCCAAGATCTCGATTTCAGCAGCAGTGCTGAGTAAGGAAGGGGTGCATCATGGCAATCGTTAAATGCAAACCGACTTCCCCTGGCCGCCGTTTCGTGGTCAAGGTGGTCAACAAGGAGCTGCACAAAGGCGCTCCTCACGCACCGCTGATCGAGAAGAAATCGAAGTCTGGTGGTCGTAACAACAATGGCCGCATCACCACTCGTCACGTTGGTGGTGGTCATAAGCAGCATTACCGTCTGGTCGACTTCCGTCGCAACGACAAAGATGGCATCCCTGCCACTGTCGAGCGTATCGAATACGACCCGAACCGTACTGCTCACATCGCCCTGCTGTGCTACGCAGACGGCGAGCGTCGTTACATCATCGCCCCTAAAGGCGTTGTTGCCGGCGACCAGCTGATCGCAGGTGCCCTGGCCCCAATCAAGGCCGGTAACACCCTGCAACTGCGCAACATCCCAGTAGGTAGCACCATTCACGGCATCGAACTGAAGCCGGGCAAGGGTGCACAGATCGCTCGTTCCGCTGGCGCCTCGGCTCAGCTGATCGCTCGTGAAGGCGCTTACGTGACCCTGCGTCTGCGCTCTGGTGAAATGCGTAAAGTACTGGCTGAGTGCCGTGCGACGCTGGGCGAAGTCTCGAACTCCGAGCACAGCCTGCGTTCGCTGGGTAAAGCAGGTGCTAAACGCTGGCGCGGCGTTCGCCCAACCGTTCGTGGTGTTGCCATGAACCCGGTTGACCACCCACATGGTGGTGGTGAAGGTCGTACCTCCGGTGGTCGTCATCCGGTATCGCCATGGGGCTTCCCGACCAAGGGTGCGAAGACCCGTGGTAATAAGCGTACCGACAACATGATCGTCCGTCGTCGCAAGTAACTAGAGGGATACGACAGTGCCACGTTCTCTGAAAAAAGGTCCTTTTATCGATCTTCACCTTCTGAAGAAGATCGAAGTGGCGGTGGAGAAGAACGATCGCAAGCCAGTTAAAACCTGGTCGCGCCGTTCGATGATCCTGCCACAAATGGTCGGTCTGACCATCGCGGTACACAACGGTCGCCAGCATGTCCCCGTTCTCGTGAACGAAGACATGGTCGGCCACAAACTGGGCGAGTTCGCCGGTACCCGCACCTATCGCGGGCACGTGGCTGACAAGAAAGCCAAGCGTTAAGGGGTAAGGAAATGGAAGTAGCCGCTAAGTTGTCGGGCGCTCGAATCTCCGCCCAGAAAGCCCGCTTGGTCGCCGACCAGATCCGCGGGAAGAAGGTGGGCGAAGCGCTCAACCTGTTGGCCTTCAGCAGCAAAAAAGCCGCTGAAATCATGAAGAAAGTCCTCGAGTCGGCCGTTGCCAACGCCGAACACAACGAAGGCGCAGACGTTGATGACCTGAAGGTCTCCACCGTCTTCGTCAACGAAGGGCGTTCGCTGAAGCGCATCATGCCGCGTGCCAAAGGCCGCGCTGATCGCATCGTCAAGCGGTCTTGCCATATCACTGTCAAGGTTGCGGACAAGTAACGGAGTCGATCAGATGGGTCAGAAAGTACATCCCACTGGCATTCGCCTGGGAATCGTCAAGGAGCACACCTCCGTCTGGTATGCAGACGGCGCTACTTACGCAGATTACCTGTTGAAGGATCTGAAAACGCGTGAGTACCTCCAGGACAAACTAAAAAGCGCGTCCGTAAGCCGTATCGATATTCATCGTCCGGCTCAAACTGCACGCATCACCATCCACACCGCTCGTCCCGGTATCGTTATCGGTAAGAAAGGTGAGGACGTTGAGAAGCTGCGTCAGGACCTGACCAAGCAGATGGGTGTGCCTGTGCACATCAACATCGAAGAGATCCGCAAGCCGGAACTCGACGCTATGCTGGTTGCCCAGAGCGTAGCCCAGCAGCTGGAGCGCCGCGTAATGTTCCGTCGCGCCATGAAGCGCGCCGTACAGAACGCCATGCGTATTGGTGCCAAAGGCATCAAGATCCAGGTGAGCGGTCGTCTCGGCGGTGCCGAGATCGCACGTACCGAGTGGTATCGCGAAGGTCGTGTGCCCCTGCACACCCTGCGTGCCGATATCGACTACAACACCTACGAAGCTCACACCACCTACGGTGTGATCGGTGTGAAGGTTTGGATCTTCAAAGGCGAAGTGATTGGTGGTCGCCAGGAAGAGCTGAAGCCGCAAGCACCAGCGCCTCGTAAAAAAGCTGCTAAGTAAGGGGTACGCCAAATGTTGCAACCAAAGCGTACAAAATTCCGCAAGCAGATGACCGGCCACAACCGTGGTCTGGCACTGCGCGGTAGCAAGGTCAGCTTCGGCGAATTCGCCCTGAAGGCTGTTGCTCGCGGTCGTCTCACCGCCCGTCAGATCGAGTCGGCACGTCGTGCCCTGACCCGTCACGTAAAACGTGGCGGCAAGATCTGGATCCGTGTATTCCCGGACAAGCCGGTTACCAAGAAGCCTCTCGAGGTTCGTATGGGTAAAGGTAAGGGTTCCGTTGAGTACTGGGTTGCCCAGATCCAGCCAGGCAAGGTCCTGTACGAGATCGAGGGTGTTTCTGAAGAGCTGGCGCGCGAGGCCTTCGCCCTGGCTGCTGCAAAGCTGCCACTCGCCACCTCCTTTGTTAAGCGGACGGTGATGTGATGAAAGCGAATGAACTTCGTGAAAAATCGGCACAGCAGCTGAACGAGCAACTGCTCGGCTTGCTGCGCGACCAGTTCAATCTGCGTATGCAGAAGGCAACTGGCCAGTTGGGGCAGTCGCACCTGCTCTCGCAAGTTAAGCGTGACATCGCTCGCGTGAAAACTGTGCTCAACCAGCAGGCAGGTAAGTGATCATGGCTGAAGCTGAAAAAACCGTCCGTACGCTGACTGGCCGTGTCGTCAGCGACAAAATGGACAAGACCATCACCGTTCTGATCGAGCGTCGCGTCAAGCACCCGATCTACGGTAAATACGTTAAGCGTTCGACTAAGCTGCACGCGCACGACGAGACCAACCAGTGCAAGATCGGCGACAAGGTTTCCATTCGCGAAACCCGTCCGCTGGCCAAGACCAAGTCCTGGGCACTGGTTGAAGTCCTCGAACGCGCTGTTGAAGTCTAAGGGCGAAGGGTCGGAGAAATTTTATGATTCAGACTCAATCCATGCTCGATGTGGCCGATAACAGCGGCGCTCGTCGCGTCATGTGCATCAAGGTGCTCGGCGGTTCCCACCGCCGTTACGCCGGTATCGGTGACATCATCAAAGTTACCGTCAAGGAAGCCATTCCTCGCGGTAAGGTCAAAAAAGGCCAGGTGATGACTGCTGTTGTCGTCCGTACCCGTCACGGTGTACGTCGCGCTGACGGTTCCATCATTCGTTTCGACGGCAACGCTGCTGTTCTGCTGAACACCAAGCAAGAGCCGATCGGCACTCGCATCTTCGGGCCAGTGACCCGTGAACTTCGTACCGAGAAGTTCATGAAGATCGTCTCGCTCGCCCCTGAAGTGCTCTAAGGAGATCCGACATGCAAAAGATTCGTCGTGACGACGAGATCATCGTGATCGCCGGCAAGGACAAAGGTAAGCGCGGTAAGGTGCTGAAGGTGCTCGCTGACAACCGTCTGGTTGTTGGCGGTGTCAACCTGGTCAAGCGTCATACCAAGCCTAACCCGATGGCGGGCGTCCAGGGCGGTATCGTCGAAAAAGAAGCGCCTCTGCACGCTTCCAACGTTGCCATTTTCAATGGTGAAACCAACAAGGCTGACCGCGTTGGCTTCAAGGTTGAAGACGGCAAGAAAATTCGTGTCTTCAAGTCGACCCAGAAAGCGGTTGATGCTTGAACACTGCTAGGTAGAAGACAATGGCACGACTGAAAGAGATTTACCGGAACGAAATCGCTCCCAAGCTTAAGGAAGAACTTAAGCTCGCGAACGTGATGGAAGTTCCTCGCGTAACCAAGATCACCCTGAACATGGGTCTGGGCGAAGCGGTCGGTGACAAGAAGGTCATCGAGAACGCCGTTGCCGACCTGGAAAAGATCACCGGTCAAAAGCCGGTCGTGACTTTCGCTCGCAAGTCGATTGCGGGTTTCAAGGTTCGTGAAGGTTGGCCGATCGGCGTCAAGGTAACCCTGCGCCGCGATCGTATGTACGAATTCCTGGACCGCCTGCTGGCGATCTCCCTGCCTCGGGTTCGCGACTTCCGCGGCCTGAATGCCAAGTCCTTCGATGGTCGTGGCAACTACAGCATGGGCGTGAAAGAGCAGATCATCTTCCCGGAAATCGACTACGACAAGATCGATGCTCTGCGCGGTCTGGACATCACCCTGACCACCACTGCTCGTACGGATGACGAAGGCCGCGCTCTGCTGCGTGCTTTCAAATTCCCGTTCCGCAACTGATTGGAGTAGGAAAATGGCCAAGAAGAGCATGAAAAACCGCGAGCTGAAGCGTCAGCTCACGGTAGCCAAGTACGCTAAGAAGCGCGCTGAGCTGAAGGCGACCATCGTCAACCTGAACGCTTCTCCTGAAGAGCGTTTCGCTGCCGTAGTCGCTCTGCAGAAGCAGCCACGTGACGCTAGCGCCTCGCGCCTGCGTAACCGTTGCCGCCTGACCGGCCGTCCTCACGGTGTATACCGTAAGTTCGGCCTGGGCCGTAACATGCTGCGTCAAGCTGCAATGCGCGGTGACGTACCAGGTCTGGTCAAGGCCTCCTGGTAATCGCAGGTGTAGTCCCGACGGAAGGGGAGCAATCTTCCGACCGTCGGTGACCTCGCCAACAAACAAGCCCCTTATGGGGCTTGTTTCGTTTCTGTCTTGTGTCTAGAATGACCGGCTCACCTGAGCCCGGGTTTTTTACCCTGCCCGCTCGGGTGGTTGTGATAGCCGCAAGGCTAATAATTCTTGTATCAGGAGCATCTAGCCCATGAGTATGCAGGACCCGTTAGCGGACATGCTAACTCGCATCCGTAATGCCCAGATGGCTGAAAAGTCCGTCGTAAGCATGCCTTCCTCCACCCTGAAGGTCGCGGTTGCCAAAGTTCTGAAGGACGAAGGTTACATCGCTGGCTA
This sequence comes from Pseudomonas sp. NY15356, assembly GCF_048068175.1. Lineage (NCBI taxonomy): Bacteria > Pseudomonadati > Pseudomonadota > Gammaproteobacteria > Pseudomonadales > Pseudomonadaceae > Pseudomonas > Pseudomonas sp. NY15356. The sequence goes on from NZ_JBLUPW010000022.1 coordinate 27,902, forward strand.
CCAGGTCGGTGGCGAAGCCAAACCCTCCCTGTCGATCGAACTGAAGTACTTCGAAGGCCGTCCGGTCATCGAGGAACTGAAGCGCTCCAGCCGTCCAGGCCTGCGCCAGTACAAGTCCGTCGCAGACCTGCCGAAAGTACGTGGCGGCCTGGGCGTGTCTATTGTCTCCACCAATAAAGGTGTGATGACTGATCGCGCTGCGCGCGCTGCCGGTGTTGGCGGCGAAGTTCTGTGCACAGTGTTCTAAGGGGAGATAGGCATGTCTCGCGTCGCTAAGAACCCCGTTAAGCTGCCTTCCGGCGTCGAAGTCAAATTCGCCGGCCAGCAGCTTTCGGTGAAGGGTGCCAAGGGCACTCTCGAACTGAACGTTCACTCGTCTGTTGAAATCACTCAGGAAGCTGGTGAGCTGCGTTTCGCCGCTCGCAACGGTGACCAGCAAGCTCGCGCCATGGCCGGTACTACCCGTGCCCTGGTGAACAACATGGTCCAGGGCGTAAGCCAAGGCTTCGAGCGCAAGCTCCAGCTGGTCGGTGTTGGTTACAAGGCACAGGCCAAGGGCAGCGTCCTGAACCTGGCTCTGGGCTTCTCGCACCCAGTGGACTACGAACTGCCGGCCGGCATCACCGCTGAAACTCCCAGTCAGACCGACATCCTGATCAAGGGTATCGACAAGCAGCTGGTTGGTCAGGTGGCCGCTGAAATCCGCGACTTCCGTCCGCCAGAGCCTTACAAAGGCAAGGGTGTGCGTTACGCGGACGAAGTAGTCCGTCGTAAAGAAGCCAAGAAGAAGTAGGGCCTAGCAAATGACCGACAAAAAAGTTACTCGACTGCGTCGCGCTCGCAAAGCACGCCTGAAAATGCACGAACTCGAAGTCGTGCGTCTGTGCGTGTTCCGCTCCTCGCAGCACATCTACGCCCAGGTCATTTCGGCCGACGGCAGCAAGGTTCTGGCAAGCGCCTCGACCTTGGACAAAGAACTGCGTGATGGCGCCACCGGCAACATCGACGCGGCCACTAAGGTTGGCAAGCTGGTAGCTGAGCGTGCGAAAGCCGCCGGTGTATCTCAAGTTGCCTTTGACCGTTCCGGCTTCAAGTACCACGGCCGCGTCAAGGCGCTGGCTGATGCTGCTCGTGAAGGCGGGCTGGAGTTCTAAGTTATGGCAAATAACGATCAAAAGCGCGACGAAGGCTACATCGAGAAGCTGGTTCAAGTTAACCGCGTAGCTAAAACCGTTAAAGGCGGCCGTATCTTCACCTTCACCGCGCTGACCGTGGTAGGTGACGGCAAGGGCCGTGTTGGTTTCGGCCGTGGCAAATCGCGCGAAGTACCTGCCGCGATCCAGAAAGCCATGGAAGCTGCCCGTCGCAACATGATTCAAGTCGACCTGAAGGGCACCACCCTGCAGTACGCCACCAAGGCCGCCCACGGCGCCTCGAAGGTCTACATGCAGCCTGCCTCGGAAGGTACCGGTATCATTGCCGGCGGCGCAATGCGTGCTGTCCTGGAAGTTGCTGGTGTCCAGAACGTTCTGGCCAAGTGCTACGGTTCGACCAACCCAGTGAACGTGGTTTACGCCACCTTCAAGGGTCTGAAAGCCATGCAATCTCCTGAGTCCATTGCTGCCAAGCGCGGCAAGAGCGTTGAGGAGATCATCTGATCATGGCAACTGTAAAAGTAACGCTGATCAAAAGCACCGCCGGCCGTCTGCCTAACCACAAACTGTGCGTTAAAGGCCTGGGTCTGCGTCGCATCGGTCACACTGTAGAAGTCCAGGATACTCCCGAAAACCGCGGGATGATCAACAAGGCTTACTACATGCTGAAGGTCGAGGGTTAATCGATGAAACTCAATGATCTGAGTCCAGCGCCGGGTTCCCGTCGCGAGAAGCATCGTCCGGGTCGTGGTATCGGTAGCGGTTTGGGCAAGACCGGTGGTCGCGGCCACAAAGGTCAGACCTCCCGTTCCGGTGGTTCGATCGCTCCGGGCTTCGAAGGCGGTCAACAGCCGCTGCACCGTCGTCTGCCGAAGTTCGGCTTCGTTTCCCTGAAAGCCATGGACCGCGCCGAAGTGCGTCTGTCCGAGCTGGCCAAGGTGGAAGGCGACGTGATCTCCGTGCAATCCCTGAAGGATGCCAACGTGATCGGCCAGCACGTACAGCGCGTGAAAATCATGCTGTCGGGCGAAGTCACTCGCGCAGTCACCATCAAGGGTATCGCAGCCACCAAGGGTGCGCGTGCGGCTATCGAAGCAGCTGGCGGCAAGTTCGAGGAATAAATGGCTAAGCAAGGTGCTCTCTCTTCGCTCGGAAAGGGCGGGATGTCGGAACTCTGGGCTCGTCTGCGCTTTCTGTTCATGGCGATCATCGTCTATCGGATCGGCGCGCATATCCCGGTGCCTGGCATCAACCCGGACCGTCTGGCGGATCTGTTTCGGCAGAATGAGGGGACCATTCTTAGCTTGTTCAACATGTTTTCCGGTGGCGCGCTGGAGCGCATGAGCATTTTTGCGCTGGGGATCATGCCGTACATTTCGGCGTCGATCATCATGCAGCTCATGACCGCGGTCAGCCCGCAACTGGAGCAGTTGAAGAAGGAAGGTGAAGCTGGCCGTCGCAAGATCAGCCAGTACACCCGCTACGGCACCGTTATCCTGGCACTGGTTCAAGCCATTGGCATGTCCATTGGCCTGGCCAACCAGGGCGTGGCGTTTTCTGTTGGCCTGGGCTTCCATGTTGTCGCCGTTGCCACTTTCGTGGCCGGCGCGATGTTCATGATGTGGCTGGGCGAGCAGATCACCGAGCGCGGTGTGGGCAACGGTATCTCGATGTTGATCTTCGCAGGTATCGTTGCCGGTCTTCCGAGAGCAATCGGGCAGTCTTTCGAGTCTGCACGTACAGGCGATATCAACATTTTCGCCCTGGTCGCTATCGGTTTGCTTGCAGTAGCGATTATCGGCTTCGTGGTGTTCATCGAGCGTGGTCAGCGTCGTATCGCCGTTCACTACGCCAAGCGTCAGCAGGGCCGCAAGGTCTTTGCCGCGCAGACCAGCCACTTGCCGCTCAAGGTGAACATGGCAGGGGTTATCCCGGCCATTTTCGCCAGCAGCATTCTGCTGTTCCCGGCTTCGCTGGGTGCCTGGTTCGGTCAGTCCGAGGGTATGGGCTGGCTGCAGGACATCTCGCAGTCGATCGCTCCTGGTCAGCCGTTGAACATTTTGCTGTTTAGTGCAGGGATCATTTTCTTCTGCTTCTTCTATACAGCGCTGATGTTCAACCCGAAAGACGTAGCGGAAAACCTGAAGAAGTCCGGTGCCTTTATTCCGGGTATCCGTCCTGGTGAGCAGTCGGCACGCTATATTGATGGCGTTCTGACCCGTCTGACCATGTTCGGTGCTCTTTACATGATGGCCGTCTGCCTTCTGCCCCAGTTCCTGGTGGTGGCAGCAAACGTGCCGTTCTACCTTGGCGGGACCTCGTTGCTGATTGTGGTAGTGGTTGTGATGGACTTCATGTCCCAAGTACAATCGCACCTCGTTTCGCACCAGTACGAATCCCTGATGAAGAAAGCCAACCTGAAAGGCTACGGTGGCAGCGGCCTGCTGCGCTGATAGACCCCCTAAGGTTCGAGGAGTCGGTAATGAAAGTTCGTGCATCGGTGAAAAAGCTGTGCCGCAACTGCAAGATCATTCGTCGCGAAGGTATCGTTCGCGTGATCTGCAGCGCGGAACCGCGTCACAAGCAGCGCCAAGGCTGAGTGTGATCCGCGCTTCAAACCCAGCAGCTAGTGTGCTGCTGGGTTGATTATTCGTTTCTACAGCGATATTATCTCGCGCCCTATTTCTTGGCTTCCGGGGCGTAGGTAGCTGTCAATTGGAGTCCCACTGAATGGCCCGTATTGCAGGCGTCAACATTCCAGATAACAAGCACACTGTTATCTCGCTGACCTACATCTATGGTGTCGGTCGCACTACTGCACAGAAGATCTGTGCAGACGCTGGTGTAAACCCAGCCGCTAAGATCAAGGATCTGAGCGACGAGCAAATCGAAACCCTGCGTGGCGAAGTCGCGAAGATCACCACCGAAGGTGATCTGCGTCGTGACATCAACATGAAGATCAAACGCTTGATGGACCTGGGTTGCTATCGCGGCCTGCGTCATCGTAAAGGTCTGCCGGTTCGCGGTCAGCGCACCAAGACCAACGCACGCACCCGTAAGGGCCCGCGTAAGCCGATCCGCAAGTAATCGCCCAGGAATATAGACATGGCAAAACCTGCTGCTCGTCCTCGTAAAAAAGTCAAAAAGACAGTGGTTGATGGCATCGCCCACATCCATGCGTCTTTCAACAACACCATCGTGACCATCACCGACCGTCAGGGCAACGCTTTGTCCTGGGCGACCTCCGGTGGTTCGGGTTTCCGTGGTTCGCGCAAATCCACCCCGTTCGCAGCCCAGATCGCTGCTGAGCGTGCTGGTCAAGCTGCGCTGGAATATGGCCTGAAGAACCTCGACGTCAACGTCAAGGGCCCAGGTCCAGGTCGTGAGTCCGCCGTTCGTGCACTGAACAGCTGCGGCTACAAGATCGCCAGCATCACCGACGTGACGCCAATCCCGCACAACGGGTGCCGTCCGCCGAAGAAGCGTCGCGTGTAATCAGGAGACAGATAAATGGCACGTTACATTGGTCCAAAATGCAAACTGTCTCGTCGTGAAGGCACCGATCTGTTCCTGAAGAGCGGCGTTCGCGCTCTGGAATCGAAGTGCAACATCGAAGCAGCCCCAGGTATCCACGGCCAGCGCCGTGGCCGTCAGTCCGACTACGGTACCCAGCTGCGCGAGAAGCAAAAAGTTCGTCGTATCTACGGTGTCCTGGAGCGTCAGTTCCGCGGTTACTACCAGCTGGCAGCCTCGAAGAAGGGTGCTACCGGTGAAAACCTGCTGCAACTGCTCGAGTGCCGTCTGGACAACGTCGTCTACCGTATGGGCTTCGGTTCCACTCGTTCGGAATCGCGCCAGCTGGTTTCGCACAAGGCAATCAGCGTCAACGGCAAGACCGTAAACATTCCATCCTACCAAGTTCGTCCGGGTGACGTGGTCGCGGTTCGCGAGAAGTCGCAGAACCAGCTGCGCATTGTTCAAGCCCTTGAACTGTGCGCCCAGCGTGGCCGCGTTGAGTGGGTTGACGTGGATGCTGCCAAGAAGTCGGGCGTTTTCAAGAACGTTCCTGCTCGCAGCGACCTGTCCGCCGACATCAACGAAAACCTGATTGTCGAGCTCTACTCCAAGTAAGGGCTAGAAAATAGGTGCATCCATGCAGATTTCGGTAAATGAGTTCCTGACACCCCGCCACATTGATGTGCAGGTTGTCAGTCCGACCCGCGCCAAGATCACGCTCGAGCCTCTCGAGCGTGGCTTCGGCCATACCCTGGGCAACGCGCTGCGTCGCATCCTGTTGTCCTCCATGCCTGGCTGTGCAGTAGTCGAGGCCGAGATCGACGGCGTACTCCATGAGTACTCCGCGATCGAAGGTGTACAGGAAGACGTCATTGAAATCCTGTTGAACCTCAAAGGCCTGGCCATCAAGCTGCACGGTCGTGACGAAGTTACGCTGACCTTGTCGAAAAAGGGTTCGGGGGTGGTTACCGCTGCCGATATTCAGCTGGATCACGATGTCGAGATCGTCAATCCCGATCACGTAATCGCGAACCTGGCGTCCAACGGCGCCCTGAACATGAAGCTCACCGTAGCTCGTGGTCGCGGTTACGAGCCGGCCGACTCCCGTCAAACCGACGAAGACGAAAGCCGCAGCATCGGCCGTCTGCAGTTGGACGCTTCGTTCAGCCCGGTGCGTCGTATCGCCTACGTGGTCGAGAACGCCCGTGTTGAACAGCGTACCAACCTGGACAAGCTGGTCATCGACCTGGAAACCAACGGTACCCTGGACCCTGAAGAGGCCATCCGTCGTGCCGCGACCATCCTGCAGCAGCAGCTGGCCGCGTTCGTCGACCTCAAAGGTGACAGCGAGCCTGTTGTCGTCGAGCAGGAAGACGAGATCGATCCGATCCTGCTGCGTCCGGTTGACGATCTGGAACTGACCGTACGTTCGGCCAACTGCCTCAAGGCGGAGAACATCTACTACATCGGCGACCTGATTCAGCGTACCGAAGTAGAGCTGTTGAAGACTCCGAACCTGGGCAAGAAGTCCCTGACTGAAATCAAGGACGTCCTGGCCTCCCGTGGTCTGTCTCTCGGCATGCGCCTCGACAACTGGCCGCCTGCAAGTCTTAAGAAAGACGACAAGGCGACCGCCTGATCGTCGTAATCACCGAACGTAGTGTTTGGTAAGGAATGAATCATGCGTCATCGTAAAAGTGGACGTCACCTGAGCCGTACCAGCTCTCACCGCAAGGCTATGTTCCAGAACATGGCTGTGTCGCTGATCGAGCACGAGCTGATCAAAACCACCCTGCCGAAAGCCAAGGAACTGCGCCGCGTTGCCGAGCCGCTGATCACCCTGGCCAAGGAAGACAGCGTCGCCAACCGTCGCCTGGCTTTCGACCGTACCCGTTCGAAAGCTGCCGTCGGCAAGCTGTTCAACGACCTGGGCAAGCGCTACGCCACCCGTCAGGGCGGCTACCTGCGTATCCTGAAGTGCGGTTTCCGCGCTGGCGACAACGCGCCTATGGCGTACGTCGAGCTGGTTGATCGTCCGGTCGGTGGTGCTGTAGAAGCTGCCGAGTAAGACGTCTGTCTGCTACAAGAAACCGGGCCTCGTGCCCGGTTTTTTGTGCTTATGTGAATTGCTATTTTCTATCGATTCTACTAATTCAATGAATTAGTTGTTGTAACCAGGCTCGACCATACTTGTCAGCACGCCGATACAGCGGCAGCCCTAGACTGATAAGGAGAGCCCATGAGCAAGATTCTCACCACCGCCAGCGGTGCCCCAGTAGCCGACAACCAGAACTCCCGTTCGGCAGGCCCACGTGGCCCGCTGCTGCTCGACGACTTCCATCTGATCGAGAAGCTCGCCCATTTCAACCGTGAGAACATTCCTGAGCGTCGCGTGCATGCCAAGGGTTCGGGCGCCTATGGCACCTTCACCGTTACCCACGACATCACCCAGTACACCAGCGCCAAGCTGTTCGACACCGTCGGCAAGCAAACCGAGACCTTCCTGCGTTTCTCCACGGTCGGTGGTGAGCGCGGTTCGGCCGATACCGAGCGTGACCCGCGCGGTTTCGCAGTCAAGTTCTACACCGAGGAAGGCAACTGGGACATCGTGGGCAACAATACGCCGGTGTTCTTCATCCGCGATCCGCTCAAGTTTCCTGACTTCATCCATACCCAGAAACGCCACCCGCAGTCCAACCTGAAGAACGCCCAGATGATGTGGGATTTCTGGTCCCATTCCCCTGAGGCACTGCACCAGGTCACGATTCTGTTCTCCGACCGTGGCATCCCGGATGGCTATCGGCATATGCACGGCTTTGGCAGCCACACCTACAGCCTGATCAACGCCAAGGGCGAGCGCACCTGGGTCAAATGGCACTTCAAGACCCAGCAGGGCATCAAGAACCTCGCACCCGCTGAAGCGGCCCGTCTGGCAGGTACCGACCCGGACTACGCCCAGCGCGATCTGTTCGAGGCCATCGAGCGTGGCGACTACCCGCGTTGGACCGTGTGCATCCAGGTGATGAGCGAGGCCGAAGCCGCTGGCCGTGCGGAGAACCCCTTCGACGTGACCAAGACCTGGTCGCAGAAGGAGTACCCGCTGATTGAGGTCGGTGTGTTGGAGCTCAACCGCAACCCGCTCAACTACTTCGCCGAAGTCGAGCAGGCGGCCTTCGGCCCGAGCAACATGGTACCGGGTGTTGGCCTGTCGCCGGACCGGATGCTGCAAGGTCGAGTATTCGCCTACGCTGACGCCCACCGCTACCGTGTCGGCACCAATCACCAGCAGTTGCCGGTGAATGCCCCACGCTGCCCGGTGCACAGCTATCAGCGCGATGGCGCGATGGCGTCCGGCACCTATGGCAGCGCCCCGAACTACGAGCCAAACAGCTACAGCGACGCGCCCAAGCAGTCGCCGCGCCATGCCGAGCCAGCCCTCGCCCTGCAAGGTGCTGCCGATCGCTACGATCATCGCGAGGACAATGACTACTTCAGCCACGCCGGTGCGTTGTTCCGGCTGATGAACGCCGAGCAGCAGGCCTTGCTCATCAGCAATATCGCCGCCGCGATGGCTGGGGTCAGCATGGATGTGATGCAACGCCAGCTGCAGTACTTTTTCAAGGCTGACCCGGCCTATGGCGAAGGTGTCGCCAAGGCGCTGGGCGTGAAGCTTGCCTAAGTCGAAGTGATAAGAAGAACCGCCCTCATTTGGGCGGTTTTTCAATGAATATCACTACTGTTTAACCGATTTTTTGCTTCTAATTGCGCCTTTCTCCGTGACCGCGAGGCAAAGCTGGTTCACACTATTGGCATTGACGTATTCACAGGGAGAAGCAGGGCGATGCAAGGTCACCCGGACGTAATCAACTACCTCGTCACGTTGCTGAAGGGCGAACTGGCAGCACGCGATCAATACTTCATCCATTCGCGCATGTACGAAGACTGGGGCCTGTCCAAGCTCTACGAACGTATCAATCACGAGATGGAAGAAGAGACCCAGCACGCCGACGCCCTGATGCGCCGCATCCTAATGCTCGAAGGCACGCCGGACATGCGCGCCGATGATCTGGAAGTGGGCAGCACCGTGCCCGAGATGATCGAGGCCGACCTCAAGCTCGAGTACAAGGTGCGTGCGGCATTGTGCAAAGGCATCGAGTTATGCGAATTGCACAAGGACTACGTCAGCCGCGATATCCTGCGTGCGCAGTTGGCCGATACTGAGGAAGACCACACCTACTGGCTGGAGAAGCAGCAGGGGTTGATCAAGGCGATCGGCCTGGAGAACTACCTGCAATCGCAGATGTAAAAGCCGGGGCTGCTCTGCAGCCCTTTCGCGGCACAAGGCCGCTCCTGCAGGACAGCGCAATGTGCGATCTTGCAGGAGCGGCCTCTTGCTGTGAAAGGGGCGCAAAGCGCCCCGGTGCCTCAGGCCCGATCCCGCTCCAGCAACGGCTTGAGGTAATGTCCGGTATAGGACTGCTTCATCTCGGCCAATTCCTCCGGGGTGCCACAGGCAATGATCTGGCCGCCTTTGGAACCACCTTCCGGCCCCAGGTCCACCAGCCAGTCGGCCGTCTTGATCACGTCCAGGTTATGCTCGATCACCACCACGGTATTGCCGTGGTCGCGCAGGCGATGCAGTACATCCAGCAGTTGCTGGATATCGGCGAAATGCAGGCCGGTAGTCGGCTCATCGAGGATATACAGCGTCTTGCCGGTATCGCGCTTGGACAGTTCGCGAGACAACTTGACCCGCTGCGCCTCGCCGCCTGACAGTGTCGTGGCCGACTGCCCCAGCTTGATATAGGACAGGCCCACGTCCATCAGCGTCTGCAGCTTGCGCGCCAGGGCTGGTACCGCGTCGAAGAATGCCCGGGCATCCTCGATGGTCATTTCCAGCACTTCATGGATGTTCTTGCCCTTGTACTTGATCTCCAGGGTCTCGCGATTGTAGCGCTTGCTCTTGCACACATCGCACGGCACATAGATATCCGGCAGGAAGTGCATCTCCACCTTGATCAGGCCATCGCCCTGGCATGCCTCGCAGCGCCCACCCTTGACGTTGAAGGAGAAACGCCCCGGGCCGTAGCCCCGTGCGCGCGACTCCGGCACGCCGGCGAACAGTTCGCGGATCGGGGTGAAGATGCCGGTGTAGGTTGCCGGGTTGGAGCGCGGTGTGCGGCCGATCGGGCTCTGGTCGATGTCGACGACCTTATCCAGGTGCTGCAGGCCATCCAGGCTGTTGTGCGGCGCGGCCTCCAGGCTGCTGGCCCCATTGAGCGCGGTGGCGGCCAGGGGGAACAGGGTATTGTTGATCAGGGTCGATTTGCCCGAGCCGGAAACACCCGTGACGCACGTAAGCAGGCCAATCGGCACTTCCAGGTCAACGTTCTGCAGGTTGTTGCCACGGGCGCCCTTGAGCTTGAGCGCGAGCTTCTTGTTACGTGGGGTTCGCTTGGCCGGCACGACGATCTTCTTGCGCCCGGAGAGGTACTTGCCGGTCAGCGAGTCGGGGTGGGCCATCACCTCTTCCGGCGATCCCTCGGCGACGATCTGGCCGCCGTGCACACCTGCCCCCGGGCCAATGTCGACCACGTAGTCGGCCAGGCGAATGGCGTCCTCGTCGTGTTCCACCACGATCACCGTGTTGCCCAGGTCGCGCAGGTGGTTCAGGGTCGCCAGCAAGCGGTCGTTGTCCCGCTGGTGCAGGCCAATGGACGGTTCGTCGAGAATGTACATGACGCCCACCAGGCCGGCGCCAATCTGGCTGGCCAGGCGGATGCGCTGGGCTTCGCCGCCGGACAAGGTCTCGGCGCTGCGGTCCAGCGTCAGGTAGTCCAGGCCGACATTGACCAGGAATTGCAGGCGCTCGCAGATCTCCTTGAGGATTTTCGCCGCGATCTCGCCGCGTCGGCCGGTCAGGGTCAGGTCGCTGAAATAATCGCTGGCTTCGCCGATCGGCAGGTTGGTGACCGCCGGCAGGGTTTTCTCGCCTACCCAGACGTGACGCGCTTCGCGACGCAGGCGGGTGCCGCGGCAGTCCGGGCAGGGCTGGGTACCGAGGTACTTGGCCAGCTCCTCGCGCACAGTGGCGGATTCGGTCTCGCGGTAGCGTCGCTCCAGATTGGGCACGATGCCCTCGAAGGGGTGCGAACGCTTGACGATGTCGCCACGGTCGTTGAGGTACTTGAAATCGACGCTCTGTTTGCCGCTGCCGTGCAGGATCACCTTCTGGTGTTCGGCCGACAGCTCGCCGAACGGCAGCTCCAGGCTGAAGCCATAGTGCGAGGCCAGGGAGCCGAGCATCTGGAAGTAATAGACGTTGCGCCGGTCCCAACCGCGTATGGCGCCCTCGGCCAGGGTCAGCTCGTTGTTGACCAGGCGCTTGGTGTCGAAGAACTGCTTCACGCCCAGGCCGTCGCAGGTCGGGCAGGCACCGGCCGGGTTGTTGAAGGAGAACAGCTTAGGCTCGAGTTCGCTGATGGCATGGCCGCACACCGGGCAGGCGAAACGGGCGGAGAAGATCATCTCTTCACCGGCCTCGTCGTCCATCGGCGCTACCAAGGCGATGCCATCGGCCAATTTCAGCGCGGTCTCGAAGGACTCGGCCAATCGCTGCTGCAAGTCTTCGCGGACCTTGAAGCGGTCCACCACCACATCGATGCTGTGCTTCTTCTGCTTGTCCAGCTTGGGCAGTTCGTCGAGCTCGTACAACTTGCCGTTGACCCGGGCGCGTACGAAGCCCTGGGCGCGCAGTTCGTCGAACACCGCCAGGTGCTCGCCCTTGCGTTCACGTACTACCGGCGCTAGCAACATCAGCTTGCTGCCTTCGGGCTGGGCAAGCACCAGATCGACCATCTGGCTGATCGTTTGCGCCTCCAGCGGGATGTCGTGGTCCGGGCAGCGTGGCGTGCCGACGCGGGCGTAGAGCAGGCGCAGGTAGTCGTAGATTTCGGTGATGGTGCCGACGGTGGAGCGGGGGTTGTGCGAGGTGGATTTCTGCTCGATGGAGATGGCCGGCGACAGGCCTTCGATGGTGTCGACGTCGGGCTTTTCCATCATGGACAGGAACTGCCGGGCATAGGCCGACAAGGACTCCACGTAGCGGCGCTGTCCCTCGGCGTACAGGGTGTCGAACGCCAGGGACGACTTGCCGGAACCGGACAGGCCGGTGATCACGATCAGTTTGTCCCGGGGCAGGGTCAGGTCGATGTTCTTCAGGTTGTGGGTGCGTGCCCCACGAATCAGGATCTTGTCCACTGCGGCCTCGCTCGGCGGGCATAAACAAGGGAGTATAAGGCGCGCTGCCAGTACGCGGCAAAGCGTCGCGTGGATGCTGTTACGCTGTCGGACTGATAGAATCGCCGCCGGTTCACACGAGGTTATTCCATGCACGACACCCACAACGAGCGCATGAGTGGCAGCGAAACCCGCGCCGCAAGCGGCCTGGCCCTGGTCTTTGCCTTTCGTATGCTGGGCATGTTCATGGTCCTGCCGGTGCTGGCGACCTATGGCATGGACCTGGCCGGCGCGACCCCTGCGCTGATCGGCCTGGCCATCGGTGCCTACGGCCTGACCCAGGCCGTGCTGCAGATTCCGTTCGGGGTGATTTCCGACCGCATCGGGCGCCGCCCGGTGATCTACCTGGGCCTGGTGGTGTTCGCCCTCGGCAGCCTGCTGGCGGCCCAGGCCGACTCGATCTGGGGTGTGATCGCCGGGCGCATCCTGCAAGGTGCAGGGGCCATTTCGGCGGCCGTCATGGCATTGCTTTCCGACCTGACCCGCGAGCAGCACCGCACCAAGGCCATGGCCATGATCGGCATGAGCATCGGCCTGTCGTTCGCCGTGGCCATGGTTATTGGCCCATTGGTGACCCGTGCCTTTGGCTTGTCAGGATTGTTCCTCGCCACTGCAGGACTTGCCCTCGTCGGCATCGCCCTCATTGCCTTTGTCGTGCCCAGCGGCCACAAGGCCCTGCAGCACCGCGAGTCCGGTGTGGCGCGCCAGGCCCTGGGCCCGACCCTGCGTCATCCGGACCTTCTGCGCCTGGACGTGGGCATTTTCGTCCTGCATGCCATCCTCATGGCCAGCTTCGTTGCGTTGCCCCTGGCCTTCGTCGAGCGCGGCGGCCTGCCGAAGGAACAGCACTGGTGGGTATACCTGACCGCCTTGCTCGTCTCATTTTTTGCAATGATCCCGTTCATCATCTATGGCGAAAAGAAGCGCAAGATGAAGCGCGTGCTGATCGGCGCTGTCGGCGTGCTGATGGTGGTCGAGCTGTTCTTCTGGCAATGGGCTGACAACTTGCGCGGACTGGTGACCGGCACCGTGGTATTCTTTACGGCATTCAACCTGCTGGAGGCATCGCTGCCTTCGCTGGTGAGCAAAGTGTCGCCCGCAGGCGGCAAGGGGACGGCCATGGGGGTCTATTCCACCAGCCAGTTCCTGGGTGCCGCCCTGGGAGGAATCATCGGTGGCTGGTTGTTCCAGCACGGTGGCCTGGGCATGGTGTTCCTCGGTTGCGCAGGGCTGTGTGCCGTGTGGCTGGTGACTGCCTTGAGCATGAACGAGCCGCCGTACGTGACCAGCCTGCGCATGCCGCTGACGCCGGAAGGTCTCCGGGAAGCCGGCTTGACCGAGCGACTGTTGGCCGTGCCGGGTGTGACCGACGCCGTGGTGGTGGCAGAAGAAGCCGCCATCTATATCAAACTGGATACGAAAATTTTGGACCGTGCGACCCTCGAGCGTCTGGTGAACCCAGCCTCTTCGGCGTGCGAAGCCTAGGAGAACGTTATGGCCCGTGGGGTTAACAAAGTCATTCTGGTCGGCACCTGCGGTCAGGATCCCGAAGTCCGCTACCTGCCCAACGGTAACGCCGTGACCAACCTGAGCCTGGCCACCAGCGAGCAATGGACGGACAAGCAGTCCGGCCAGAAGGTCGAGCGTACCGAATGGCACCGCGTGGCCTTGTTCGGCAAGGTCGCCGAGATCGCCGGCGAGTACCTGCGCAAAGGTTCGCAGTGCTACATCGAAGGCAAGCTGCAGACCCGCGAGTGGGAAAAAGACGGCATCAAGCGCTACACCACCGAAATCATCGTCGACATCAACGGCACCATGCAGTTGCTCGGCGGCCGTCCGCAGAACCAGCAGGGCGGTGATCCGTACAACCAGGGTGGCGGCAATTACAACCAGGGCGGCCAGCAGCAATACAACCAGGCACCACGCCAGCAGGCCCCGCGTCCGCAGCAAGCCCCGCAACGCCCCGCGCCGCAGCAGCCAGCACCGCAGCCAGCGGCCGACTTCGACAGCTTTGATGACGATATTCCGTTCTGACCAGCGCCAGGGCCTCGAACTACGCCGGTCCTGAGCTATCTGCAGTAATGGTTGGGGCTGTTACACAGCCCATCGCGGGGCAAGCCCGCGCCTACAAGGGGTTGCTTGTAGGCGCGGGTTTGCCCCGCGATTGCTTCATGCCTGACCCATGTCATCGCACATTCCTGATTCTTGACTAGAGTTACAGGTTGGTGGCCATCCCGATGGCCGCTACCGTGAGTCCTAGAGGCGCCGGCACGTTCCAGGCGCCCAGAACCTGATCAGGAGTGCACGATGGACCTCAACCGTCGGCAGTTCTTCAAGGTCGCCGCTGTCGGCCTTGGAGGCTCGAGCCTTGCGGCGTTGGGCATGGCCCCTACGCCTGCGTTCGCCGAGCAGGTGCGCCACTTCAAGCTGGCGCACACCAAAGAGACCCGCAACACCTGCCCCTACTGCTCGGTCGGCTGCGGCCTGATCATGTACAGCCAGGGCGACGCGGGGAAGAACGTCAAGCAGAACATCATCCACATCGAGGGCGATGCGGATCACCCGGTCAACCGTGGCACCCTGTGCCCTAAGGGCGCCGGCCTGTTGGACTTCATCCACAGCCCCAACCGCCTGCAGTACCCCGAGGTGCGCAAGCCAGGCAGCAAGGAGTGGACCCGGGTCAGCTGGGACGAGGCGCTCGATCGCATCGCCGACCTGATGAAGAAGGACCGCGACGCCAATTTCATCGAGAAGAACGATCAGGGCCAGACGGTCAACCGTTGGCTTACCGTGGGCTTCCTCGCCGCGTCGGCTGCCTCCAGCGAGGCCGGCTATCTGACGCACAAGGTGGTCCGTTCGCTGGGTGTACTGGGGTTCGATAACCAAGCGCGTGTCTGACACGGCCCGACGGTGGCAAGTCTTGCCCCGACGTATGGCCGTGGCGCCATGACCAATCACTGGTCTGATATCGCCAACGCGAACCTGGTCCTGGTGATGGGTGGCAACGCAGCAGAGGCGCACCCGTGCGGCTTCAAGTGGGTGACCGAAGCCAAGGCGCACAACAAGGCGCGGCTGATCGTGGTCGACCCGCGGTTCACGCGTACCGCCTCGGTGGCGGACTACTATGCGCCGATCCGTACCGGTACCGACATCGCCTTCATGGGCGGGCTGATCAATTACCTGCTGAGCAACGACAAGATCCAGCACGAGTACGTGCGCAACTACACTGACGTGTCGTTCATCGTCAACGAAGGCTATGGCTTCGAAGATGGGCTGTTCAGCGGCTACGATGCGGACAAGCGTATCTATGCCGACAAGTCCGGCTGGGGCTATGAGCTCGGTGAAGACGGCTTCGCCAAGGTCGACCCGACCCTGCAGCACCCGCGCTGCGTCTTCCAACTGATGAAGCAGCACTACAGCCGCTACACCCCGGAAGTGGCGAGCATGACCTGTGGCATGCCCCAGGACGCCATGATGAAGATCTGGGAAGAGATCGCCACCTGCTCGCAACCGGGCAAGACCATGACGATCCTTTATGCGCTCGGCTGGACGCAGCACTCGATCGGTGCGCAGATCATCCGCAGTGCGGCCATGGTCCAGTTGCTGCTGGGCAACGTCGGCATGCCGGGCGGCGGGGTCAACGCGCTGCGCGGCCACTCCAACATCCAGGGCCTGACCGACCTGGGGCTGCTGTCCAACTCGTTGCCTGGCTACCTGACCCTGCCCGGCGATGCCGAGCAGGACTACGCCACGTACATCGACAAACGCGCATCCAAACCGCTGCGCCCAGGGCAGCTGTCCTACTGGCAGAACTACGGCAAATTCCACGTCAGCCTGATGAAGGCCTGGTATGGCGCCAACGCCACCGCAGAGAACGACTGGGGCTATGAGTGGCTGCCCAAGCTGGATGTCGGCTCCTACGACGTACTGCGCATGTTCGAGATGATGGGGCAGGGCAAGGTCAACGGCTATATGTGCCAGGGCTTCAACCCCATCGCTGCGTTGCCGGACAAGAACCGTGTCACCGCCGCGCTGGCCAAGCTCAAGTGGCTGGTGATCATGGACCCGCTGGCCACCGAAACCTCTGAGTTCTGGCGCAACGCCGGCCCGTTCAACGACGTCGACACGGCCAATATCCAGACCGAGGTGTTCCGCCTGCCCACCACCTGCTTCGCCGAAGAGGATGGCTCGCTGGTCAACAGCAGCCGCTGGTTGCAATGGCACTGGAAGGGCGCCGACGGCCCGGGCGAGACCCGCACCGACGTACAGATCATGAGCGAGCTGTTCCTGCGCCTGCGCCATCGCTACAAGGCCGAGGGCGGTGCCTACCCCGACCCGATGCTCAATATCAGCTGGCCGTACAAGATTCCTGAAGAGCCTTCCCCGGAGGAGCTGGCCAAGGAAATGAACGGCTGGGCGATCACCGACCAGGTCGATGCTGCCGGTACCACCCTCAAGGCAGGCCAGCAGCTCTCCGGCTTCGGCCAGCTTAAAGACGATGGCAGCACCGCGTCCGGTTGCTGGATCTTCTCGGGTTGCTGGACCGAGCAGGGCAACCAGATGGCCCGGCGCGACAACAGCGACCCTTACGGCATGCATCAGGTGCAGAACTGGGCTTGGGCGTGGCCTGCCAACCGGCGCATCCTCTACAACCGTGCCTCCAGCGACCCGCAGGGCAAACCCTGGGAGCCGGAGAAGAAGCGCCTGGTGTGGTGGAACGGCAAGGCCTGGACCGGTACCGACGTGCCGGACTTCAAGGTCGACTCGCCGCCGGAAGCCGGGATGAACCCGTTCATCATGAACCCCGAAGGTGTGGCGCGGTTCTTCGCCATCGACAAGATGGCCGAGGGGCCGTTCCCCGAACACTACGAGCCGTTCGAGACGCCCATCGGCATCAACCCGCTGAACCCGCAGAACAAGAAGGCCACCAGCAACCCGGCCGGGCGGGTCTTCGACTCGGTGTGGGATACCCTCGGCAAGGCCGACGAGTTCCCCTATGCGGCAACCACCTACCGGCTGACCGAGCACTTCCACTTCTGGAGCAAGCATTGCCGTCTCAACGCCATTGCCCAACCTGAGCAGTTCGTCGAGATCGGTGAGGTGCTGGCGAATGAGAAGGGCATCAAGGCGGGCGATCGGGTGCGGGTGAGCTCCAAGCGAGGGCATATCGAGGCGGTGGCGGTGGTGACCAAGCGGATCCGTCCGCTGAAGGTCAACAACCAGACCGTGCACCACGTGGGTATCCCGTTGCACTGGGGCTTTACCGGCATCACCCGGCATGGCTACCTGACCAACACCCTGGTGCCGTTCCTGGGCGATGGCAACACCCAGACGCCGGAGTCCAAGTCGTTCCTCGTCAACGTGGAGAAAATCTAAATGGCCCAGCAAGACATCATCGCCCGCTCGGCCACCACGACCGTACCGCCTTCGGTACGCCAACAGCAAGAAGTGGCCAAGCTGATCGACACCACCAAGTGCATCGGTTGCAAGGCCTGCCAGGTGGCGTGTTCGGAGTGGAACGAACTGCGTGACGAGGTCGGCCACAACCATGGCACCTACGACAATCCCCAGGACCTGACTGCCGACACCTGGACCCTGATGCGCTTCACCGAGCACGAGCGCGACGATGGCAACCTGGAGTGGCTGATCCGCAAGGATGGCTGCATGCATTGCGCCGAACCTGGTTGCCTGAAGGCGTGCCCGAGCCCGGGGGCGATCATCAAGCACGCCAATGGCATCGTCGACTTCAACCAGGACCATTGCATCGGCTGCGGCTATTGCATCACCGGTTGCCCGTTCAACATCCCGCGCATCTCGCAGAAGGACCACAAAGCCTACAAGTGCAGCCTGTGTTCCGACCGCGTGGCCGTGGGCCTGGAGCCGGCCTGTGTGAAGACTTGCCCGACCGGGGCGATCGTCTTCGGCAGCAAGGACGAAATGAAGGTGCATGCCGCCGAGCGCATCGTCGACCTCAAGTCCCGTGGCTACGACAACGCCGGGTTGTACGACCCGGACGGCGTCGGCGGCACCCACGTGATGTACGTGTTGCACCATGCCGATACGCCCAAGTTGTACGCCGGCTTGCCAGACCAGCCGGTAATCAGCCCCCTGGTGGGGTTGTGGAAGGGCATCAGCAAGCCATTGGCGCTGCTGGCCATGGGCGCGGCGGTGCTGGCCGGGTTCTTCCACTATGTGCGGGTCGGCCCACAGCGGGTCGAGGAGCAGGAACATCCGACCACGGGCGAAGACGGCGTGCACCAAGTGGACCCGTCGGTCCATGTCTATGACCCGACCAAGCCCGGTGGGCAAGGGGAGCCACGGCCATGAGCGACCACAAACCTATCGTGCGCTACAACGCCAACGAGCGAAGCAACCACTGGATCGTCGCGATCCTGTTCGTGATGGCCGGGTTGTCGGGGCTGGCGCTGTTCCATCCGGCACTGTTCTGGCTCAGCCACCTGTTTGGCGGCGGGCCGTGGACACGCATCCTGCATCCGTTCCTCGGGGTGGCGATGTTCGTGTTCTTCCTCGGCCTGGTGCTGCGCTTCTGGCGCGCCAACTACATCTCGGCCAACGACCGCCTGTGGCTACGCCGTATCGACCGGGTGATGCTGAACAAGGAAGAGGGCGTGCCACCGATCGGCAAGTACAACGCCGGGCAGAAGCTGCTGTTCTGGACCCTGCTGTTGTGCATGCTCGTGTTGCTGGTCAGTGGCGTGGTGATCTGGCGAGCCTGGTTCAGCCAGTACTTCGACATCGGCGCCATTCGCCTGGCCACCTTGCTGCACGCCCTGGCGGCATTCGTGCTGATCCTCAGCATCATCGTGCACATCTACGCCGGTATCTGGATCAAGGGCTCGGTGGGTGCGATGCTGCATGGCACGGTGAGCCGCGCCTGGGCGCGCAAGCATCATGAACTGTGGTACCGGGACGTGACGGGCGACAAGGCCCCGCCAAGCCCGGGTAGAAAAGAAGGATGACCGCTTGAGCACGATTCTCGAACCTGGGCAGATCGAGGCGGCGGCGACTGCGCCGCCGTTTCTGCATCTTCCATCCTCCGAGCTGTTCCAGTTGCGGGCCGAACGGCTCGAACACCTGGCCGAGGGGCACGCCTTGAGCGATTACCTTCGGCTGGCCGCCCGGCTGTGTCGTGTCCAGCAGGGCTTGCTGGCGCAGCCGCCAACCCCCCTGCCGGTGGCTGAGGAGCGTCGGCGCCTATGCCTGAGCCATGGCCTGCCGCCGCTGGCCGCCGACAGCCTGGTGCGCGAGGGGCCCTGGCTGCCTTGGTTGGACGCATTGCTCGAGCACTTCCAGGATGAGCCGAGCAACGCGCTGGCCGATGCCGTGCGTACCTTGGGCAACAGTGATCAAGCGCAGCGCAAGGGCTGGGCCATCGCCTTGCTCGGCGGCCAGTATGATGCTGTGCCAGCTGCCGTGGTGCCCTTCATTGGTGCTGCATTGCAGGCGGCGTGGAGCCATTGGTTGCTGAGCCTGCCGGAGCCTGAACTCAAACCTGGTGGCAGCCTTTCGCAGTGCCCAGCCTGTGGCTCGCCGGCCATGGCCGGGGTAGTGCGTAACCGTGGCAAACACAATGGCCTGCGTTACCTGGCCTGTTCACTGTGTGCCTGCGAGTGGCATGTGGTGCGGGTCAAGTGCGTGTACTGCGACTCGAGCAAGGACCTGCGCTACACCAACCTCGAGGATGACCGCCATGCGCCGGGCAAGGCGCCGCTGCGCGCCGAGTGCTGCCCCGGCTGCAACAGCTACCTCAAGCAGTGCTATCTGGAGAACGACAGCGCCGCCGAGCCCTTGGCCGACGACCTGGCCAGCCTGGCATTGGACATGCGCCTGGATGAAGAGGGCTTCCATCGGTTGGCACCGAACCTGATGCTCGCACCTGGGTAATGGAGAGTGTCTACACTGTAAGACCGAGTCGCCTTCTTCGCGGGTAAACCCGCTCCCACAGGTACCGGGCAAGCCTCAAAAACTGCTCGGACCCTGTGGGAGCGGTTTTACCCCGCGAAGAGGCCAGTACAGACAACGGATCAGTCCAAGGTAGTACCGCATGTCCTCCAGCGTAGCCAGCGACACCCCACGCCTGCCCTCCATCGACACTCTTCTGCGCCACCCAGCCTGCCTCCCGCTGATCGACCGCCACGGCCGCGACGCGGTACTGGCCACCCTACGGCAACTGCTCGACGACCTGCGTGCCCCCGCCCGCACCGGCCAGCTCAGCGCCGCCGAACTGGCTGCTGAAGTCCTGCTGGGCCGCGCCGGCGAGCGCCTGGCCATACAGCAGCGCAGCCAGGTCCGCCGAGTCTTCAATCTCACCGGCACCGTGCTGCACACCAACCTCGGCCGCGCTCTGCTGCCGGAAGAAGCCGTCGAGGCCATGCAGACCGCCGCCCGCTACCCGCTCAACCTGGAGTTTGACCTGGCAACCGGCAAGCGTGGCGACCGCGACGACTTGATCGAAGGTTTGATCCGCGAGCTCACCGGCGCCGAAGCGGTCACCGTGGTCAACAACAATGCCGCTGCCGTGTTGCTGGCGCTCAACAGCTTGGGCGCGCGTAAGGAGGGCATCATCTCCCGGGGCGAGCTGATCGAGATCGGCGGTGCCTTCCGTATCCCGGACATCATGGCCCGCGCCGGTGTGCGCCTGCACGAGGTGGGCACCACCAATCGCACCCATGCCCGTGACTACCAAGGGGCGATCAACCCGCGCACAGGTCTGCTGATGCGCGTGCACTGCAGCAACTACAGCATCCAGGGCTTCACCAACCAGGTGCCCACGGCCGAGCTGGCCATCATCGCCCACGCCCACGGGCTGCCCCTGCTCGAAGACCTGGGCAGTGGCAGCCTGCTCGACCTCACGCGCTGGGGGCTGCCGGCCGAACCTACGGTACGCCAGGCCCTGGCCGATGGCGCCGACATCGTCACCTTCAGTGGCGACAAACTGCTCGGCGGTCCCCAGGCCGGCATTATCGTGGGGCGCGAGGAGCTGATCGCCAAGATCAAGAAGAACCCGCTCAAGCGTGCCCTGCGCGTCGACAAGATCACCCTGGCTGCCCTGGAGGCGGTGCTGGCGCTGTACCGCAACCCTGATCGCCTGGCCGAGCGCCTGCCCAGCCTGCGCTTGCTGACGCGCCCGCAAGGCGAGATCGCTGCCCAGGCCGAGCGCCTGGCGCCCGTATTGGCCAACTGCCTGGGGCCGCAATGGGTCGTCAGCGTGGAGCCCGCGCTGGGCATGATAGGTAGCGGCAGCCAGCCGGTGGCACGTCTTCCCAGTGCGGCGTTGTGCCTGCGTCCACAGGTGTCGAAGAAGCTGCGCGGGCGTAGCCTGCACGTACTGGAACGTGCCTTGCGCGCCTTGCCGGTGCCGGTGCTGGGGCGCATCGACGACGATGCCCTGTGGCTCGACCTGCGCCAGTTGGATGACGAAGCCCAGTGGCTGGCGCAGCTCCCTGAGCTGCAGTTGGGGCCGGTCCAATGATCGTCGGCACTGCCGGCCATATCGACCATGGCAAGACCGCGCTGCTCCAGGCCCTGACCGGCCAGGCGGGTGACCATCGCCAGGAGGAGCGCGCACGGGGCATGACCATCGACCTCGGCTATCGCTACGCCGCCCTGGCCGAAGGGGGACCGCTGACCGGTTTCATCGATGTGCCGGGCCACGAGCGCTTCATCCATAACATGCTGGCCGGTGCCCATGGCATCGACTTGGTACTGCTGGTGGTGGCCGCCGACGACGGCGTGATGCCGCAGACCCGCGAGCACCTGGCGATCATCGAGCTGCTGGGCGTTCCCCAGGCCTTGGTCGCGATCAGCAAGTGCGACCGCGCCGACCCGGTGCGCGTGGCCCAGGTGCAGGCCGAAGTGAGCGACCTGCTGGCGCCCGGCCCTTATGCCGATGCGGCCCAGTTTCCGTTGTCCAGCGTCACAGGTGAAGGCATTGAGGCGTTGCGCCAGGCCTTGCTGGCGGCCGAGGCGCGCGTGGGCCAGCGCAGCGCCCGGGGCGGCTTCCGGCTGGCGGTGGACCGGGCGTTCGCCGTGCCCGGTGCGGGTATCGTGGTCACCGGTACGGCGCTGGCCGGGCGGGTCAGTGCCGGGGACAACCTGTTGCTGGGCAAGGCGGGCAAAGCGGTACGGGTCCGCGGCCTGCATGCGCAGAACCAGGCCGCGCTGGTGGCCGACGCCGGCCAGCGAGTGGCCTTGAACATCAATGCCGAGCGCCTGGCCCTGGAGCAGATCCATCGCGGCGACTGGTTGGTGCCCGACTGGCTGCATGCGCCAAGCACGCGGGTGGACATTGAGCTCACGCTGCTGCCGGGCGAAACACGCACCTTCGAGCATTTCAGCGCCGTGCATGTGCATTTGGGCACGCAGGATGTCACGGCGCGGGTAGCGCTGCTCGAAGGTGAGACACTGAAGGCTGGTCAGCGGATGTTCGCCCAACTGCTGCTCAACGCGCCCTTGCAGGCGGTGCACGGTGACCGCCTGGTGCTGCGTGACCAGCGTGCCCAGCGCACGCTGGGTGGTGGTCGGGTACTCGACCCCTTCGCCCCCAGCCGCCAGCGGCGTAGCGAAGCGCGCCTGCGCCAGTTGCAGGTGTTGCGCGATACCTCGGAGTTGGAGCAGGCCTTGCCTGCCATGCTGGACGTAGCACCGGGAGGGTTGGACCCGCAGCGCCTGGAACGTCAGTTCAATCGGTTGCGTGAAAGCTGGCAGTTGCCCGAGGGTGTGCAAACCATCACCACGAAACAGGGCCCGCTGTTGTTTGCCCGGCATCATTGGCAGGCACTCAAGCAGCAGGTAATCGCACAGCTTGCGTACTTCCATGAACAGGAACCGGACCAGCTCGGCCCGGACCGCGACCGGCTGCGCCGTTTCGTTGCCTTGCCCGTAGATCGCCCGGCATTTGTCACTTTGCTGGAGGAGCTGCTGGCGTCGGGCGATATCGTCAGCAGCGGCCCCTGGCTGCACCTGCCGGATCACAAGGTGCAGTTGAGCGAAGCCGACGCTGCCTTATGGGCGCGGCTGCAGCCGGTATTGCTGGAAGGGTTGTATGACCCGCCGTGGGTCCGTACCCTGGCTTCGGCGGAAAAACGCGACGAGAGCGAAGTACGCCTGCTGCTGCGCAAGTTGGCCCGGCTGGGGTTGGTGCACCAGGTGGTGCGCGATCTGTTCTACCCCGAGGTGACGATCCGGCACATGGCCGACATGCTATTGCAGCATTCGGCCAGTACACCGATAGTGCAGGTCGCGGCGTTTCGCGATATGTTGGGCATCGGTCGCAAGCGAAGCGTACAGATTCTCGAATACTTCGACCGTCTCGGCCTGACCCGGAGGGTCGCCGACCAGCGTTACATCCGCGCCGACAGCGCCTTGGCCCAGCAACCGGCCAGGCACTGACTACAAGGAAGGCAATCGCGCCCGGTGGCGCGGCCGGGCTTCAAACCCGGTTGGGGACGGCAGCCGTTCCCGGGCAGGTTCGACTCCCGCTGCCTTCCGCCATTAACCCCAACACGTGCATTCTCTGTAGGAGCGGCCTTGCGCCGCGAAAAGGGTGCGCAGCAGCCCCAAAACAGCCATGCCATACCGTCAGGCCTATCCCGTCCGCTCATCCACCTAGCACTATATCCAATTATCATACCCATAAATATGTCAAGAAAGTTCGGCCAGTAATGCCTGCAAAGAGACTATTCCTACAGCTAGCGAAATAAACTTCCTACTTTTCGAAATTCCTAATAAAAAATTATCCAGCCAAAACGCCTTCGCGTTTATTGACTGAAGCTCCTTGCTCTTTTTTACTCTTCTGCACGCCACTTACCCACTTACTGCAGGATGCAGGCATGAATAATTCATGCACAGTAAGGAATGCAGACCATGTACTACATACCCCCGCTTTGCACACGCACCAATCCCTGGGGCGAAAACCCCCGCGGCCTACTCGGCAGCACTCAAGTTCCAGGTGCCGGTGATGAAGGGGGCGGCCTATTACAACATCAGGTCGTTGCGGGTGGGGAACAATATCCATATGCCGGTTCACCATGCTCAACGATTGCTGAACAGTCGCGTAGGGCTTGATCCACGAACCTATGGCGCGCAGGGATTCGCGAAGATTATTTCAAGCAATGCAGTGGGAGGCCTATTGTCATTCGGCCCACAAGCACTTATCGATGCCAGGGACTCCAATTCTCTGGGTGAGTTCTTCGAGCGATCTGCATACAGCCAACCCGCAAATGTTGTTGGCTTTGCGACAAGCGTATTGACCGCTGCGGCTATTGGATCAGCGCCATTAGTACTTGTAATAGGCATATCTTTCCTACTCGGCACAATAGCCCAGAAAGCATTCGTCGAATATGGAGGCGACAAAAAGCTAGGAGACGGACTCACCAAGGGACAATGGTAAAATGCCATCCTCAAGAATCTATGAAGTTTTCAAGCTAACCCGCTACGGCATGCTATTTGAAGTTGCCTGCCTGTTTCTTGCTCATCTAATATGCGACTGGCCATTGGCACTCGTCATAATATTGTCGTTTCTTATTTTTTGGACGCGAAGTCAGTGCGCCTACATCAGTAATAGTTGCAGCGCCTTTTGCACATATTCTTTGTTCCAGATATTTTTTCTGATCCTTTTCATTCCAGGGTCGTACATACTTTCACCTGCCCCCCAAAAAGAGGGGTGGCCTACAGGAACCTTACTTATCGGCGTACTATTGGCGATTACTGCGATTAGTTATCTCCTGATATCCCGACTGAACATCACGCCAGTGCCCTACGAGATCCGAGATGGCAGGGTGCATGTTGCGCCACGCAGGGAGGCCTACGTTCCTCCAGTTTGGGCCGCCATGGGCACTCTCGGCGGCGGTGCTGTCGTCTCGCTCATGGATGAATATCCCACCGTAACGCTCATGGTCTGTATGGCATTGCCCACAATTGTAATGATCGGCATCTGGCGCACTGTAGCCGGCCTCGCCCACCTCCGCGCAGAAGAACGCCGCAAGGGCGTGCGCTACACTTTCTCCAACCTCGAAGAAATCCAAGCGATACGCGCCCGCTCTTGGGCCGCACGCCTGTTTATCGCCTTGAACAACGCTATTGGAATACGTCTTCGCTGACGAGACGCTGCGGCGCAGCGTCCCCGGCGGTCCAGCGTGGGGAACTGAAATCCCTGGACTGTTATGCGCCCCTTTAGCGGCACAAGGCCGCTCTTACGCGCGCTCGCCGCACAGGTCCAGGGCAAACCAGTGTTCTGCCGCCTGGACATCGAGCCCGGCGCCCAGCAGGGCGAACAGCTTGCCCAGCGCCGCCTCGCGGGTCATTCCGCCGCCGCTGACCAGCCCTGTGTCACGCAACCGGCTTCCTGCGGCATAGGTATCGAACACCACCGAGCCCTCCGGGCATTGGCTGATCGCGACGATCATCACACCGCCCTGGCGGGCATCGTGCAAGGCATCGAGCAGGGCCTGGTCGTCGGACGGGCCGGTGCCGCTGCCATAGCATTCGAGCACCAGGCCCTGGATGCCGGTGGCGAGCAACGCTTGGACGAAGCCGGCCTGCAGCCCAGGCACTACCGGCAAAACCGCAAGCTTCACCGGTTCGCGGCGCTGCCGGTAATCGAGTGCCGGGGGAATTGCCGCAGCCCGTTCGCCCTCGCGATGACGGGGCAGGGCCGCGAAGGCATCGAATGCCTCGCTACGTAGCTTCGAGGCACGGCAGCCGTGCAGCAGCTGGCCGTGGAAATACAGCTGTACGCCACTTTCCAGGCCTCGCTCCAGCAGCCGCAGGGCACCGAGCAGGTTGCCCCAGGCATCGCTGTCGGGTGCGCCGGCCGGCAGCATGGAGCCGGTCAGCACTACCGGTACTGGCAGGCCCAGCAGCAGGAACGACAACGCAGCCGCGCTGTAGGCCAGGGTGTCGGTGCCGTGCAGTACCAGTACCCCGTCATGGCCATCGCGCTCCACCGCCTCAACGATGGTGTCGCGCATGGCCAGCCAGTTGGCCTGCTGCATGTTGGCGCTGTCGATCAGCGGGTCGAGCTCACGCAGCGACCAGGCCAGGCCTGGCGCGTCGGCCTGCGAGGCCAGGTATTCGCGCATCCGCGCCTCGAAGCCGCTGGCCGGGGCCAGGCCTTCAGGGGTTTGCAGCATGCCGATGGTGCCACCGGTGTAGAGGACGAGAAGATTCTTGACTGCACGCATGGAAAGCTTCCGTAGCGATGAGCGGAGAAGAGAGCCGCCCCGGACGGGGCGGCTGGGCAGGAGAGGATATCAGCGCTGCGGCTGAGCCTGGGCGGCGGCTTTGTCAGCGGCTGTGTCAGCCTGTGGATTGGCTGGCCAGGCGTTGCGGTCCAGGTCCAGGTCGGCGAACTTGCTGGAATCGAACACCGGTTGCTCGATGCCTGCACGGCGTTGGTCGTCGTAGTCGCGCATCACCCGCAGGCCGGTCTTGAACAGCAGGGCCAGGGCGATCAGGTTGACGAACGCCAGGCAGGTCATGGTGATGTCGGCGAACGCGAACACGGTGGACAGGTTCTGTACCGAACCCCAGATCACCAATGCCAGCACCAGGCCACGGAAGACCATCAGCACGACGCGGTTGCGGCTGAGGAACTGCAGGCTGTTCTCGCCCAGGTAGTAGTTGTAGAGGATGCAGGTGAAGACGAACAGCGACAGCGCGACGCTGACGAACAGGCGGCCCCAGTCACCGACCACGGCGGCCAGCGAGTTCTGGGTCAGGACGATGCCGTCACCTTCGAAGCCAGGCGTGTAGAAGCCCGACAGCAGGATCAGCAGCGCGGTGCAGGTGCAGATCACGAAGGTGTCGAGGAATACGCTGAAGGCTTGCACCACGCCCTGGGCACCCGGGTGCTTCACGGCGGCCACGGCGGCGACGTTCGGCGCGCTGCCCAAGCCTGCTTCGTTGGCGAACACGCCACGCTTCACGCCCATGACGATGGCGCTGCCGAGCAGGCCGCCGAATGCCGGGTCGAGGCCGAAGGCGCTCTTGAAGATGGTTTCCAGCATGGCTGGCACGTGTTCGATCTGGGTGCCGATCACGTACAGGGTCACACCGATGTAGGCCAGGGTCTTTACCGGGACCAGCAGGTCGGACACCGCCGCGATGCGCTTGATGCCGCCGATGAAAGTGATGGCCAGCAGTACGGCGAGGACGATACCGGTGGTGCCCGGTTCGAAGCCGAAGGCATTCTGCAGCGAGTGGGTCATGGTGTACGACTGCACGCCGATGAAGGCGAAGCCGTAGGTGACCAGCAGCAGGATGGAGAACAGGATGGCCATGCTTTTCAGCTTCAGGCCGTGCAGGATGTAGTAGGCCGGGCCGCCGCGGTACAGGCCGTCGCCGTCGGCGCGCTTGTAGACCTGGGCCAGGGTGCATTCGAAGAAGCTGCTGGCCATGCCCACCAGTGCGGTGACCCACATCCAGAACACGGCACCTGGGCCACCGAGGGTCACGGCGATGCCGACCCCGGCAATGTTACCGGCACCGACACGGCCGGCCAGGCTCAGCATCAGGGCCTGGAACGAGCTCAGTTGGCCGGCCTGGCCGCGAAGGGATTCCTTGAACACACCGAACATGTGGCCGAAATGACGGAACTGGACGAACCGAGAGCGGATGGTGAAGTAACCGCCGAGTCCGACGATCAGCACGATGAGAAGTTTCCCCGACAGGAAATCGTTGAGTGCTTCGAGCATTGGAAAATGACCTCGATTCTTATTGTTCGCGTGGAAAGAGCAGCGGGCGGCAGGGACGCACCGCTTTCATTGGCGCGCATGGTTGGCCATGACAACTGTGGTTACAATTTCGCGGGTTGCTCTCACTTGATGCGACTTGATGCTAGAATTGCATCACTCGCATCACCTGGACCTTCTCATGGGCGATCATTTCGCTATCAACCTGAAATTGGCCTGCAGCCATTACCGCTCTATTTCAGAGGTTTGCCGACAGCTGTCGATCAACCGCGCGCAATTCAACAAGTACTTGAGCGGCCAGAGCCGTCCGACGGCCTACAACCTCAAGCGCATTGGCGACTTCTTCGGCGTGGAGGACTATGAGCTGGGCCTGCCCCCGGAACAGTTCGCCCGCTTGATCGGCGTGCGCAACCTGTCGGCCCAGGCCGAACAGCACAACGACCCGATCAGTGAGCTGTTCAAGCCACTGCATGCCCAGGCGGGCAACCTGTCGCGTTATTGCGGCTACTACTTCGAATACTCCAACTGCATGTCGGTGCCAGGTTCGATCCTCGTGTCGCTGGTGCACCTGTGGGAAGAGCGTGGCAGCTTCCTGTTCGAGCGCCTGGAGCGCCAGGAACGCTCCAGTGCCACCGACCAGCATGCCGAAGTGCGGTGCCGCTACCTGGGCGCGGCGTTCCAGCTGCAGGACCGCATGTTTCTCATCGACTACGAGTCGCTGACCTTCAACGAGATGAGCCAGACCATCCTCATCCCCAGCTTCAAGAGCCGCATTACCCGCCTCAACGGCCTGAAGAACGGCGTTTCCAGCGGCGACCGCCGTAACCCCGCCTGCACCCGCGTGGTCTGGGAGTACCTGGGCGAGGAGGTCAACCGCATCAACGCCTATCGCCAGGTCAAGCTGTATCGCCCGGACGACCCGCGTATCGATGACGACGTACGAGAGCGACTGAGTGTCGGGCCGCTCAAGAACGGACTGTTCGAAATCGAGTGACCCGCTATTGCGACGATCGAGCGATAACAGCTATTCAGTAAGGCTGTGGTTGGACTTCCCCGAGAGGAACCCGCAAAATGTCCGCTTCTTTCCCTCAACCTGTTCGGATCTGCTGACTCTATGCGTATGCGCCTGATGC
This sequence comes from Pseudomonas sp. NY15356, assembly GCF_048068175.1. NCBI lineage: Bacteria > Pseudomonadati > Pseudomonadota > Gammaproteobacteria > Pseudomonadales > Pseudomonadaceae > Pseudomonas > Pseudomonas sp. NY15356. The sequence continues at coordinate 56,717 of NZ_JBLUPW010000022.1, forward strand.
TGTTGGGTGGTGGCAATGCCCTCGGGCAAGCGCTGATTCGTCTCGGAGCCGAAGAGGACATCGGGTTCCTGGCGCCACGCCCGCCGGAGAACGGCTGGACGCCGGCCAGCCTCACGCAGTTGCTCGATGACCATCGCCCCGACGTGGTGGTCAACCTGGCTTATTACTTCGACTGGTTCCAGGCTGAGTCGGTCAGCGAGCAGCGCCTGGCGTTGCAGGAACGGGCCGTGGAGCGCTTGGCCGAGTTGTGCCAGCACCACCAGATCATCCTCGTGCAGCCCTCCAGCTATCGCGTGTTCGACGGTTCGCGGGCCACGGCCTACAGCGAGAAGGACGAGCCGGTGCCGCTGGGGCTGCGTGGCCAGGCTCTGTGGCGTATCGAGCAAAGTGTGCGGGCAGCATGCCCACAGCATGTACTGCTGCGCTTCGGCTGGGTGCTGGACGAAAGCATCGACGGCGCGCTCGGGCGCTTCCTCACCCGCGCCGAACAACCCCAGGAGCTGCTGCTGGCGGACGATCGGCGTGGCAACCCCACACCGGTGGACGATGCCGCCCGGGTGATCCTCTCGGTGCTCAAGCAGCTCGATTGCGACGCGCCGCTGTGGGGCACCTACCACTACGCCGGCAACGAAGCGACCACGCCGCTGGCCTTGGGCCAGGCAATCCTCACCGAGGCGGCGCAATGGCAGAAGCTGGCCGTGCAGGCGCCCACGCCCCAGGCCCATGCCGCGCGTCCGGATGCCGCCGAGGAGCCGCAGAACGCCGTGTTGGCCTGCAAGAAAATTCTTCATACCTTCGGTATCAAGCCCCGTGCCTGGCGCGCCGGCTTGCCGCCCCTACTGGACCGATTCTACCGAAATGGCTGATGCTCCCATCCTGATCACCGGCGGTGCCGGCTTCATTGGCTCCCACCTGTGCGATGCGTTGTTGGCCAAAGGCTATGCCGTGCGGGTACTGGACGACCTGTCTACCGGCAAGCGCACCAACCTGCAGCTCGAGCATCCCGCCCTGGAGTTGATCGAAGGCGACGTCGCTGATGCCGCCTTGGTCAACCGTGCCGTCGAGGGTTGCCGGGCCGTGGTGCACCTGGCTGCGGTCGCGTCGGTGCAAGCCTCGGTCGAAGACCCGGTGCGTACCCATCAAAGCAACTTTATCGGCACCCTCAATGTGTGCGAGGCCATGCGCCTCAATGGCGTGCGCCGCGTGCTGTTCGCCTCCAGCGCGGCGGTGTACGGCAACAATGGCGAAGGCCAGGCGATCGCCGAGGACACCCCCAAGGCGCCGCTGACCCCCTACGCCGTGGACAAGTTGGCCAGTGAGCAATATCTGGACTTCTACCGTCGCCAGCATGGGCTGGAGCCGGTGGTGTTCCGCTTCTTCAATATCTTCGGGCCACGACAGGACCCGTCCTCGCCCTATTCGGGTGTGATCAGCATCTTCTGCGAGCGTGCCACCCAAGGCCAGCCGATCACGGTGTTTGGTGATGGCGAGCAGACTCGCGATTTCCTCTATGTGGGCGATCTGGTCCAGGTGATGGTCCAGGCGCTGGAACTGCGGCAGGTGGAAGAGGGGGCGGTGAATGTGGGCTTGAACCAGGCCACTTCGCTGAACCAGCTGCTGACGGCCCTGGAGAACGTCATTGGTGGGTTGCCACCGATCAGCCATGGCCCGGCGCGTTCGGGCGATATCCGCCATTCCCGGGCGGACAATACGCGCCTGCTGGCGCGTTTCCGGTTCCCGCAACCCACCTCGATGGTCGAAGGCCTGGCGAGGTTGTTGGGCAAGGCCTGAGTCCCATGAAAAAGAAGCGGCGGGCCGGGATGCCGGACCGCCGCTTCTTTCAGCTCAGTTGTTGGCCATAACTCAGAACTTGTAGCCCAGGCCCACCATGTAGACCCACGGGTCCACGTCCACGTCGACCTTGGTCTTGCTGTAGCCCAGCGCGGTCGGGCCGTCGACGGTGGCCTTGGTGTCGATGTCGATGTACCAGACCGAGGCGTTGACCAGCAGGTTGTCGGTCAGCATGTAGTCCATGCCCAGTTGCGCGGCCAGGCCGACCGAGTCTTGCAGCTTCAGGTTGCTGAAGCCCTGCTGCTTGCGTGCGCCGCTGAGGTCTTCGTCGAAGAAGGTGGTGTAGTTGATGCCGACACCCGCGTAGGGCTGGAACTTCGACGAAGGTGCCATGGGGTAGTACTGCAGCGACAGGGTCGGCGGCAGTTGCTTGATGTCGGCCAGCTTGCCGTCCAGGCCGCCGCCCAGGCCCTTGACGGCCACGGTATGGTTGAACGGCGTGGCGGCCAGCAGTTCGACGCCGATGTGGTCGGTGAGCATGTAGGCGAAGGTCAGGCCCAGCTGGGTGTCGCTGTCCAGGGTCGCCTTGGTGCCCGACACCTTGGTGCCGTCGAACTTCAGGTCGCTGCTGTCTTCGTTCGGCGCAACGGTGATGGCGCCGGCGCGCATGATGATGTCACCGGCCTGGTGGGCGTGGGCAACAGGGGCTGCGAGCGCCAAGGCAATAAGCGAGGCGCCGAGCAAGGACTTGTTCATGGAAGCTCCCAAAAGGACATAGGTAATCGAGTAGTCCAATGGTAAGGAGCCAACCGAACGCAACTTTTGATTCAGCTCAACGAAGCCGTGTCACAAAGCGGAAACAGTTCTCACTGCAGCTCATAAGCGTAGATTTTCTCCGCTTCCATCTGGTAACCGGCCTCGGCCAGTTCGCTGCGGGTGGCTTTGACCTGCATGCGGCCTTCGATCCAGTAGGGCTGGTAGAGGTCTTCGATGCGCACGCCCATCTCGCTGACGATGTGCACGATCTGGTTCGACGGCGGTGGTGGTACGTGGATGCAGGCGCCGTAGTAGGGCACCAGCAGGAACTCGGTGGTGCGGCCTTCCTCGCTGACCTCCAGCGGCACGATGTAGCCGGGCAGTTTGACCTGTTGGCCATCCAGCGCTTTGACTACCGGTGCGTCGGGCGCCTGCTGGCGCGCGGCGGGGGCGGCTTCGGCCAGTGCGCTGCCCAGTTGCGAGAGGTCGTGCAGCGGTGCCTGTTGCACCGGCACCACCGGTGCACCTTCGGGAATCAGGGCGGGCCAGTCCAGGGAGCGGGGTTCGGCGGCCAGCAGAGGCAAGGCCGGCGAAAGCAGCAACAGGAGCAGCAGGGCCGGTAGAGCCCCCATTCTGTTTGGCCTCGCTGTACCTGTGGGAGCCGGCTTGCCGACGATGGCGGTAACGGGGGACATGAATAGGAACATGCAGGTTGCTCAAAGGTGAATGGACAAACCATCGGCCAGCGACTGCCGATAGGCACGCCAGGCCGGCACGCTGCCCATGAGCAGCGCGGCGCCGAGAATGATGGCCAGCAGCGTCCACTCATGGGCGCTGGGCCAGGCCAGTGGCAGGTAGAGGCCATAGTTGGCCTGGACGAAACCCTGGACCAGGGCGATACCCGCGTACAGCAAGCCTAGCCCGGCGGCGATACCGGCCACGGCCAGCGCCAGCGCCTCCAGTACCAATAACCCGGCGATATGCCAGGGTCGCGCGCCCACCGAGCGCAGGATAGCCATCTCCCTGCGACGTTCGTTGAGGCTGGTGAGGATCGCCGTGAGCATGCCGATCAGCCCGGTCAGGACCACGAACAGCGACACCACGAACAACGCTTGTTCGGCGGTCCCCATCAGGCTCCAGAGCTCCTGCAGGGCGACGCCGGGCAGGATCGCCAGCAACGGTTCGCTGCGGAACTCATTGATTTCCCGTTGCAGGCTGAAGGTGGCGATCTTGCTGTTCAACCCGAGCATGAAGGCGGTGATGGCGGCCGGCTGCAGGTCCATCGCCCGCGCCTGTTCAGCACTGATACGCCCGGCGCCACGGGCCGGCACACCGTTGTGCCAGTCGACATGGATCGCTTCCATGCCTGCCAGGCTGATATGCAGGGTGCGGTCCACCGGCGTACCGGTGCGGGCGAGGATCCCAACCACAGTGAACGGTTTGTCGTCGTGCTTGACCAGGCTGATGGCGGCGACGCCGTGGGCCAGCACCAACTTGTCGCCCAGCTTGTAGTGCAGCGCGTCGGCCACCTCGGCGCCGAGCACCACCTCGAACGGGTCGTCGGCGAATGCACGGCCTTGGTTGAGGGCCAGGTGCTGCCGGCGGCCGAACTGGTAGTGGCTGAAATATTCGCCGGTGGTGCCCATCACCCGGTAGCCACGATGGGAGTCGCCCAGCGAAACCGGGATGGCCCATTTCACCCGAGGGTCCTTGGCATAGTGCTCGAAGCTGTCCCAGCGGATGTTGTTGGTGGCATTGCCGATGCGGAACACCGAATACAAGAGCAGGTTCACCGAGCCTGAGCGGGCGCCGACGATCAGGTCGGTGCCGCTGATGGTGCTGGCGAAGCTGGCACGGGCCTCGGTGCGCACGCGTTCCACGGCCAGCAACAGGCACACGGACAGGGCGATGGCGAAGGCGGTCAGGAACGCAGTGAAGCGACGGTTGGCCAGGCTGGCCAGGGCAAGGCGGAACAGGTACATCAGGCCTCCCGGGGCTTGGCCGCGCGATTGAGCTCGGCCAGGGACAGGTGACGGTCGAACAGCGGGGCCAGGCTCTGGTCGTGGCTGACGAACAACAGGCTGGCGCCGGCTGCCCGGCATTCGTCGAACAGCAGGCCGATGAACGCTTCGCGGGTATCGGCGTCGAGCGCGGAGGTCGGCTCGTCAGCGATCACCAGCTCTGGTTGGCCGATCAAGGCCCGGGCCGCCGCAACACGTTGCTGCTGGCCGATCGACAGGCTGTCGGCGCGGCGGGCGAGCAGGGCTGGTTCATCCAGGCCCAGGTGGGCGAGCAGTCGGGCGGCCGCCTGATCGACGCTGCCATGACGCTGCTGGGCGCGTTCGGCGCGGCTACGTGAAAAGCGGCAGGGTAGCTCGACGTTCTCCCGCACCGAGAGAAACGGCAGCAGGTTGAATTGTTGGAAGATATAGCCGGTGTGATCGACCCGGAAGCGGTCCCGGGCGCCTTGCCCTAGAGCGGCGAGGTCTTGGCCGAGCAGGCGGATGCTACCTTGCCCGGGCTTGTTCACCCCGCCCAGCAGGCCCAGCAGAGTGGTCTTGCCACTGCCGCTGGGGCCCTTGAGGAACAATGCTTCGCCAGCCTCCAGGCGAAACGCGGGGATATCCAGCAATGGTGGCTGGCCGGGCCAGGCGAATACCAGCCCCTGCAAGTCGATCAACGGCAGGCTCATTCAGAAGGCGACCAATGGCTTGCCAGGCGTGGCTTGCAGGCCTTTCTGGCCATTCGGGCCGATGACCTGCACGGTGATTTTCTGAGTAGCCGGGAAGGCTTTGAACAGCGGCGTCAGGTCGACCTGGGTGAGTTTGGCCGGTGTGACGCAGGTCAGCTGGTAGTGGGCGTTGATGTCGGCGTGACCGTGCTCGTGGTCGTGTTCATCGTTATGCGCATCGTCGTGCCCGGCCTCGCCGAACAGCGGGCTGTCGAGCTCCTGGGCGTCTTCCTTGCAACCGGCAGCCTGGGCCAGGCCGAACAATTGCAGGGGTTGCTCCAGCTGCTGGCGTGTGGCGGCGACCTTGGCCTTGTCGGCATCGCTGCCGGGGGCGTGTTCGAAACCGACCAGGTTCATCGCAGGGCTGTCCAGCGCCAGTTCCAGGGCGTTGCCGTCGAGCACGACATCGAGCTTAGCCGCGCCGTGTTCGTGGGCGGCGAGGGTGCCATGGGCGTGGTCATGGTCGTGATCGTCATGGGGCTGGGCCTGGGCCATGGCCAAAGGCAGCAGGGCGAAGGGCAGGGCGAGGAACAGGCGGCGCATGGAACACTCCTGGGCGGATGGATACGAAGTTCGTAATGTTATAACAACTTTTCTTGCGCTCGCCAGCTGCCGGGTGCAGGTTTCATGCAGGCGTGTTGGCCGGGGGGCTCGCTTGCGGGGCAAGCCCGTTCCTACAGGAGATTATGAGAGCATAGCGGCCAGTGATTTCGGACTTGAGGGTGACAACGTGAGAATTCGCGGACAGATCGGTGACTGGCCGGTGGACCTGACCATCGAGTTGGAACCTGCCGAGTGGGTGCAGTTGGGGCGTCAATTGGACGTGCCCGCGGTAGCTGAGGCAGTCGCGGCGACAGCTGGCGCCACGCCGCGCGAGGACGACGGGCAATGGCTGGCGGCGCGCGAACTGTTGCGCCAGGCCGGGCAGGTCAGTGGGCCGGAACTGCTGGGGCGGCTGGAAGGTTTGGCCGGAAGCACGGCGGCGGGCAAGCGGCTGCTGGTGCGCTTGCGGCACAGCAGTGAGGTGAAGGTGGAAAGCGGGGCGGATGCGCCGGTGTATCACTGGGTCGGGTGACATCTACCTGGGCCGGCCCAATCGCCGGCAAGCCGGCTCCCACCTGTCCTGCGCTGTTTCAAAGACACCGTCATACCTGTGAGCGCTGGCTTGCCGGCGATAGAGTCGGGGCAAGCAACTCAAGACAGTTGCTCCCACCTGGCCTGCGCTGTTTTAGAGACACCGCCGTACCTGTGGGAGCTGGCTTGCCAGCGATTGGGCCGGCAGGGTTCAGAACATCGCCGCCGACAACTTGCGCCGATACACACTCACCAGCGGGTGTTCGTTGCCCAGCAATTCGAACACTTGCAGCAGTGCCTTCTGCGGCAAGCCGTTCTCGTAGCCGCGGTTACGCTGGAACAGCTTGAGCAGACCTTCCAGCGCCGCCTCGTACTGCTGGCGCGCCAGTTGCTGGATGCACAACTGGTAGGTGGCTTCGTCGTCCTGCGGGTTCTGCGCCAGGCGGCTCTTGAGCTCGGCGGCTTCCGGCAGGCTGGCGGCCTGGCGCAGGAAGGTCAGCTGGGCCTTGGCGCCTGCCAGGGCAGCCTTGTGCTCGTCGGTCTTGACCGCCTCGAGCACCACTTCGGCTTCACCCAGCTCACCCCGTTCTGCCAGGCAGCGTGCGTAGTAGATCAGCGCCTCGGCATTGCTGTTGTCTTCGCCGAGCAGCGCCTGGAGCATGGCCTCGGCTTCTGCGAAGCGGCTCTCGGCGAACAGTGCCTTGGCCTGCTCCAGCGGTGCGGCGGCAGGTGGCGCGGGCATTTGCACGTGGGGCTCGAGCATGGCGCGGATAGCCGACTCGGGCTGGGCACCGGCGAAACCGTCGACCGGTTGGCCGTCCTTGAACAGCACCACCGTGGGCAGGCTGCGGATGCCGAACTGGGCGACGATCTGCTGTTCAACGTCGCAGTTGATCTTGGCCAGCAGCAATTCGCCCTGGTAGCCCTCGGCGATCTTTGCCAGCAGCGGCATCAGCGCCTTGCACGGCGCGCACCATTCGGCCCAGAAGTCGACCAGCACCGGCTTGTGGAAGGAGTTTTCGATGACCAGTTGCTGGAAGTTGGCATCGGTGGCATCGAAGATGTACGGCAGATCTTTACTAGGAGCTTGGCTCATCGCGACTCTCGCAAACCCGTGAATGGCACCACTATAAAGGCTCGCGGCTGGCGTGGTACAGGCTGACCCGGCGGAATTCGTGCGGCTCGGCCAGGTCCGGCAGGGTCAAGGCCTCGAGCACGCCGAGCTGGCGGTAGCGCGGGTGATTGAAGTCGCGTACCCGCGAGTCGGCCACCAAGGCCTGGCGGCCGCGGCCCAGGAACGCGTCGAGCAACGGCAGGTTGGCGCGGTCATAGAGCACATCGGCAACCAGGACCAGGTCGAAACGGTCCTCTTCGGCGAAGAAGTCATTGCTGTAGCCAAGCGTCACGTCGTTGAGCGCGGCGTTGGCCCGGCAGGCATCCAGGGCCAGCGGGTCCAGGTCGCAGGCCACCACTTCCAGTGCGCCTGCGCGCGCCGCGGCTATCCCGGCGATGCCGGAGCCTGCGCCGAAGTCCAGCACGCGCTTGCCCCGAACCCATTCGGGGTGTTCGGCCAAGTAGCGGGCCATCGCCAGGCCGCTGGCCCAGCAGAAACTCCAGTAGGGCGGCTCGTCGAGGATGCGGCGGGTCTCCTCGGGGCTGAATGCGCGGTCCATGTTCTGCGCATCGATCAGCCAGAGCCTGAGTTCGCATGCGGGTAGGTCACTGACGACCAGGCGCGCTTCGCCGATCAGGCCGCTGAGGGCCTGTTGCAGGAGCAGCGGGGGCATCTATGGCGCCTTCTCGAAGCGCAGCGGGCCGGTGGCCTGGTTGGTGGCCTGGGCGATACGCAGCGGCGGCAGGTGCAGGATCAGCTGGCCGGAGCGGCTGGCGCGGCCGCGCAGCTCGACGCGGGCGCCGGCCGGAAAAGCCTCGGGGTTGAAGCGCAGGCGATAGGGCAGGGCCTGGCCGGTACCGGTGAGGTTGCTGCTGGCCAGCAGACGTTGTGGGCGGCCGCGCTCATCGATGACCAGCAGGGCCAGTTCCACTTCGGCACCGGCCGGTACTTCCAGCAAGGTGCCGCTCACCTCGCGCTGGTAGGCGGGCAGCGGGCCAAGCTCCTTTGGCTTCTTGACGGCCTTGGCAGACGGTACTGCAGCGGTTTGCTCGGGCTTCGGTCGGTCGCTGCCGCAGGCGGCGAGCAGGCTGGCGAGGCACAGCACGACGAGCGCTCGGTAGTGCATGGGGTAGTCCTTCACAGGCAGAATTGCATGGATGGTAAACCCTTTGGCTTGTCTTGCCAGTGGGATGCGCTACCATGGCCCTCCCTTTTTTTGTTGCCTGCCACCATGCACTGTCCCTTTTGCGGTGCCAACGACACCAAGGTCATCGACTCGCGCCTGGTCGCCGAGGGTGAACAGGTGCGTCGCCGCCGTGAATGCGTCGCCTGCGGCGAGCGCTTCACCACCTTCGAGACCGCCGAGCTGGTCCTGCCACGGCTGATCAAGCAGGACGGCACGCGCCAGCCGTTCGACGAGGAAAAACTCCGTGCCGGCATGCAGCGAGCGCTGGAAAAGCGTCCGGTCAGCGTCGAGCGCCTGGAAGCGGCGCTGGCGCACATCAAGCACAAGCTGCGCGCCACCGGCGAGCGCGAGGTCAAGTCGCTGGTGGTCGGTGAGCTGGTGATGGCCGAGCTGCGCAAGCTCGACGAAGTCGCCTATATCCGCTTTGCATCGGTCTACCGGCGTTTCCAGGACCTCGACGAGTTCCGCGAGGAAATCGACCGCCTGGCTCGGGAACCTGCCAAGGAATGACCATGCCGAGCCACGCTGCCATCCTCGACGCCCACTACATGGCGCGCGCCCTGGAGCTGGCCCGAAAGGGCCTGTACAGCACCCACCCCAACCCGCGCGTAGGCTGCGTGATCGTGCGCGACGGCGAGGTGGTGGGCGAAGGCTGGCATGTGCGTGCCGGCGAGCCCCATGCCGAAGTCCACGCCCTGCGCCAGGCCGGCGAGCGCGCACGCGGCGCCTGCGCCTACGTGACGCTCGAGCCGTGCAGCCACCATGGCCGCACGCCGCCCTGTGCCGAGGCGTTGGTCAAGGCAGGCGTGGCCCGGGTGGTGGCGGCCATGCAGGATCCTAACCCGCAGGTAGCCGGCCAGGGCCTGCGACGCCTGGCCGAGGCCGGTATCGACGTCAGCAGCGGCGTGCTCGAAGCCGAGGCCCGCGCCCTCAACCCAGGCTTTCTCAAGCGCATGGAACATGGCCTGCCGTTCGTGCGTGCCAAGCTCGCCATGAGCCTGGATGGCCGCACCGCCATGGCCAGTGGCGAGAGCCAGTGGATCACCGGCCCTGCCGCCCGCGCTGCGGTGCAGCGCCTGCGTGCTCGTTCCAGTGTAGTGCTGACCAGCGCCGAAAGCGTGCTGGCCGACAACGCCCGCATGACCGTGCGCGGCGCCGAGCTGGGGCTGGACGCCGAAACCACGGCCCTGGCCTTGGCCCGGCCGCCCCTGCGCGTGCTGGTCGACGGGCGTCTACGCCTGCCGCTGGATGCGCCGTTCTTCCAAGCCGGCCCCGCACTGGTGGTGACCGCCTGCGCAGACGACCCGCGTTACGCCCAGGCCGGCCATGAGCTGCTGTGCCTGCCCGGTGAAGCCGGCCGAGTCGACCTGTCTGGCCTGTTGCAGGCCCTGGCCGCCCGCGGTGTCAACGAGGTCCTGCTGGAAGCCGGCGCAGGCCTGGTCGGCGCCTTCGCGCGCCTGGGCCTGGTCGATGAGTTCCAACTCTTCGTCGCCGGCACATTCCTCGGCAGCACCGCCCGCCCGCTGCTGGACTGGCCGCTGGCGCAGATGAGCGAGGCGCCGCGCCTGAAGATCACCGAGGTGCGCGCAGTCGGCGATGACTGGCGGATCACGGCCATCCCCTTGCCGGCCTCCGGCGTATAATGCCCGGCTTGCCACGCGCAGCCCTGTTCCCGAGGAGGACACCATGTTCACCGGCATCATCGAATCCATCGGCACCATCCGCAGCCTGACCCCCAAGGGCGGTGACGTGCGCGTCTACGTAGAAACCGGCAAGCTCGACCTGGGCGACGTCAAGCTGGGCGACAGCATCGCCGTCAACGGCGTCTGCCTGACTGCCGTGGAGCTGCCCGGTGACGGCTTCTGGGCCGACGTCAGCGTCGAGACCCTCAAGCGCACCGCCATGGTCGACCTCAAGAGCGGTAGCCGGGTCAACCTGGAAAAGGCCCTGACCCCTACCACCCGCCTGGGCGGCCATCTGGTCAGCGGCCACGTCGACGGTGTCGGCGAGATCATTTCGCGCAGCGATAACGCGCGCGCCATCCAGTTCCGCGTGCGTGCGCCCAAGGAGCTGGCCAAGTACATCGCCCACAAAGGGTCGATCACCGTCGATGGCACCAGCCTGACGGTCAATGAGGTCGATGGCGCCGAGTTCGAGCTGACCATCGTCCCGCACACCCTGTCCGAAACCATCATGGCCGACTACCGCGCAGGTCGTCGGGTCAACCTTGAGGTCGACCTGCTGGCCCGTTACCTGGAGCGTCTGCTGCTGGGCGACAAGGCCGCCGAGTCGAGCAAGGGCAGTGGCATCACCGAAAGCTTCCTGGCCGCCAACGGCTACCTGAAATCCTGATTGAGAAGGGGGTGCCGAGTGGCGCTCAACAGCATCGAAGAGCTGGTGGAAGACATCCGCCAGGGCAAAATGGTCATTCTCATGGACGACGAAGACCGTGAGAACGAAGGCGACATCATCATGGCCGCCGAGTGCTGCCAGGCCGAGCACATCAACTTCATGGCCAAGCACGCCCGTGGCCTGATCTGCATGCCGATGACCCGCGAGCGCTGCGAAACGCTCAAGCTGCCGCTGATGGCGCCACGCAACGGCTCGGGCTTCGGCACCAAGTTCACCGTGTCGATCGAGGCCGCCGAGGGCGTCACCACCGGCATTTCCGCCGCCGACCGCGCACGCACCGTGCAGGTGGCTGCTGCCCGTGATGCCAAGGCCGACGACATCGTCAGCCCCGGCCACATCTTCCCGCTGATGGCCCAGGCCGGCGGTACCCTGGCGCGTGCCGGGCACACCGAGGCGGCCTGCGACCTGGCGCGCATGGCCGGTTTCGAGCCCAGCGGCGTGATCTGCGAAGTGATGAACGACGACGGCACCATGGCCCGTCGTCCGGAGCTGGAGGCCTTCGCCGCCGAGCACGGCCTGAAGATCGGCACCATCGCCGACCTGATCCATTACCGGATGATCCACGAGCGCACCGTGCAGCGTATCGCCGAACAGCCACTGGACAGCGAGCTGGGCCAGTTCAACCTGGTCACCTACCGTGACGCGGTGGAAGGCGATGTGCACATGGCCCTGACTCTCGGTGACATCCGCGCCGAAGAGCCGACCCTGGTGCGTGTGCACAACATGGACCCGCTGCGCGACCTGCTGCTGGTCAAGCAGCCAGGACGCTGGAGCCTGCGCGCGGCGATGAGCGCTGTGGCCGAGGCCGGCAGCGGCGTGGTGCTGCTGTTGGGGCACCCGCTCGATGGCGACGTGCTGCTGGCACACATCCGCGAAAGCGCCGGCGATGCGCAGCCCAAGGCGCCGACCACCTACAGCACCGTCGGTGCCGGTTCGCAGATCCTGCGTGACCTGGGCGTGCGCAAGATGCGCCTGATGAGCTCGCCGATGAAGTTCAACGCGATATCCGGATTCGATCTGGAAGTTGTAGAATACGTGCCCTCCGAGTGACACAGGCGTAACTGTCGTCCTGCCGCTCGTGTCCAAACCCTCCCGCAGGCCGCGTGTGCGCGGCCTCGCTCTTTAAGATGAGAACACCGGAATGACCCTGAAGACCATCGAAGGTACCTTCATCGCCCCCAAAGGTCGCTATGCTTTGGTGGTTGGCCGCTTCAACAGCTTCGTCGTCGAAAGCCTGGTGAGCGGTGCCGTTGATGCCCTGGTACGCCATGGCGTCAGCGAAAGCGACATCACCATCATCCGTGCCCCGGGCGCCTTCGAGATCCCGCTGGTTGCACAGAAAGTCGCCCAACAAGGTGAATATGACGCGATCGTCGCCCTGGGTGCGGTGATCCGTGGCGGTACCCCGCACTTCGAATACGTGGCGGGCGAGTGCACCAAGGGCCTGGCCCAGGTGTCCATGGAGTTCGGTGTTCCGGTGGCCTTCGGCGTCCTGACCGTCGACTCCATCGAGCAGGCCATCGAGCGTTCCGGCACCAAGGCCGGCAACAAAGGTGCCGAAGCTGCCCTGTCCGCCCTGGAAATGGTCAGCCTGCTGGCGCAGTTGGAGGCCAAGTGATTAGCGACGAAAGCGATCGTTTCAACCCGCGCGAGCCACGCGCGGCGGATGCAGGCAAGCCCTCCAAGAGCGCCAAGCGCCGTGAAGCCCGCAAGCTCGCGACCCAGGCCCTCTACCAGTGGCACATGGCCCAGCATTCGCTGAACGAGATCGAGGCTCAGTTCCGGGTCGACAACGATTTCTCCGATATCGATGGCGCCTATTTCCGCGAGATCCTGCATGGGGTCCCGGCGATCAAAGGCGAAATCGACAAGGCCCTGGCCCCGTGCCTGGACCTGCCGCTGGATGAGCTCGACCCGGTCGAGCTCGCGGTGCTGCGCCTGTCCACCTGGGAGTTCATCAAGCGTGTCGACGTACCGTACCGCGTGGTGATCAACGAAGGTGTCGAGCTGGCCAAGGTCTTCGGTGCCACCGATGGCCACAAGTTCGTCAACGGTGTGCTGGACAAGCTCGCGCCGACTCTGCGCGACGCGGAAGTCAAGGCGGCCAAGCGCTGATCGTGGCGCCGACCTATCATGGGTGAGTTCGAGCTGATCCGTCATTACTTCGCCGCCGCGGCCTGCGCGCAGGGCGGCGAAGGCGTGGTCCTCGGCATTGGTGACGACTGCGCCCTGCTGCAGTTGCCTGCTGGCGAGCAGCTGGCGGTGTCCACCGACACCCTGGTCGAAGGCGTGCATTTCCCCGCCGCCTGCGATCCCCTGTTGCTCGGACAGCGCTCGTTGGCCGTGGCGGTCAGCGACCTTGCGGCCATGGGCGCCGACCCCATCGGCTTCACCCTCGCCCTGACCCTGCCCCAGGTCGGTGCCGACTGGCTCCGGCGGTATGCCGATGGCCTGAACCGCATGGCTTTGCGTTGCGGTGTCAGCCTGATCGGTGGCGACACCACCCGCGGCCCCCTGGCCATCACCGTGACCGTGTTCGGCAAGGCGCCTGCAGGGCAGGCCCTGCGCCGCAGCGGTGCTCGGCCGGGCGACTTGCTGTGTGTGGGCGGTTGCCTGGGTAACGCGGCCGGGGCCCTGCCACTGGTACTGGGTGAGCGCACGGCGCCGGCCGAAGTTGCCGAACCGCTGTTGGCCCAGTACTGGTCGCCCTTGCCCCAGCTTGCCCTGGGTCAGCTGTTGCGTGGCCGGGCTACGGCGGCACTGGACATATCCGACGGGTTGCTGGCCGACTGCGGGCATATCGCCAAGGCGTCCGGCGTCGCGCTTGAGGTGGATGCCGAGCGGGTTCCGATGTCATCCGCCCTGCAGGCCTTCCTCGGCCATGAGGCGGCCCTGCATGCCGCGCTCACCGGTGGCGACGACTACGTATTGGCATTCACGCTGCCAGAAGCGCAACTTTCATCCCTGCCTGACCCTGGCGTCATCCATGTCATCGGCCGCGTGCTCGAAGGGCAGGGTGTCACGCTGCGCGACGGGCAGGGCCAGGACATCACCCCGGCGCAACGGGGTTATCAACATTTTAGGGAGACACCGTGACCGACCACCCCAACCAGGTGCCTGCGGAGTTCGTTCCGCCTTCGGTCTGGCGCAACCCCTGGCACTTCATCGCCTTCGGCTTCGGCTCCGGTACCTTGCCCAAGGCGCCTGGCACCTGGGGCTCGCTGGTAGCGCTGCCGTTCATCCCGCTTTGGCAGATGCTGCCGGACTGGGGCTACTGGCTGCTGCTCGGCATTACCATGCTGTTCGGCTTCTGGCTGTGCGGCAAGGTCGCCAATGACCTACGTGTGCATGACCACGAGGGCATCGTCTGGGACGAGATGGTCGGCATGTGGATCACCCTGTGGCTGGTGCCGGAGGGTTGGCAGTGGTTGCTGGCAGGGTTCCTGATGTTCCGCTTCTTCGACATCCTCAAGCCTTGGCCGATCCGCTGGATCGACCGCCACGTGCATGGCGGCGTCGGGATCATGCTCGACGATATCCTGGCCGGTGTGTTCGCCTGGCTGGGCATGCAGGTGTTGGTGTGGGTGGTTGCCTGACGTAGGTGGCGGGCCAATCGCGGGACAAGCCCGCTCACACAAGATCAGTGTGGGCGCGTACGTCTGAGGACTGGCGCGGTCCCTGTGGGAGCGGGCTTGCCCCGCGATGAGGCGGGGGCGCTTGAGGCCCAACCATCAAACTTTTCGATCTTAAGCGGCGATATTCAGCCTGCGCATGGGCAGCAACCTGCTGATACAATCGGGCAATTGGAACTGCTTATTTTTTTAGGAGCACAACGTGCCCGTCGTCTTTGTCGCCGCCTCGAAACTCCCGACTCCCTTCGCGATCTTCACCATGCATGGCTTTCTCGACGAAGCCACGGGTCGTGAGCATGTAGTGCTCAGCCTGGGTGATATCGCCGACGGCGAGCCGGTGCTGGGGCGCCTGCATTCCGAATGCCTGACCGGTGATGCGCTGTTCAGCCAGCGCTGTGACTGCGGTTCGCAACTGGAAGCCGCATTGCAGGCCATTGCCCGTGAAGGCCGTGGCGTGCTGCTGTACCTGCGTCAGGAAGGCCGTGGCATCGGTCTTTTGAACAAGATCCGCGCCTACGAGCTGCAGGATGGCGGTGCCGACACCGTCGAGGCCAACGAGCGCCTGGGCTTTGCCGCCGACCAGCGCGACTATGCCATGTGCCAGCCCATGCTCGAGCACCTGGGCGTAGGCTCGCTGCGCCTGATGACCAATAACCCACGCAAGGTCAAGGCATTGACCGACATGGGCATCAAGGTCGCCGAGCGCGTGCCACTGCACACCGGCCACAACCCGCACAACCGTCACTACCTGGCCACCAAGGCCGGCAAGCTTGGCCATATGATGGGCAACGAGCACCAGGGCGAGCCGCAGGCGTGACCCGCAGCCAGGTGAAACGGCGCCTGGCGCTGGCGTGGTGGCAATACCTGGCGGTAGGCCTGGTGCCACTGCCGGTGATGGCCTGGGCCTTTGGTGGCGGCGATGCCCTTATCCCAGTCCTGGCCATGCCGCTGTTCATTGCCGGCGCTGCCTCGATGTTCCTCAGCCTGCCGCGTTTCGGCGCCTACAAACGCGCCCTGATCGCCACGTCGAAAGCCCTTGGCTCGCCCGAGGAGCCCCAGGCGTGGATCGAGCTGGCCGAAGTGCGACGCATGGCCATGTTGTTCGCCTGCTTCCCTGCCTGGGTCGCGGCACTTTCGGTATTGGTCGGCCTGGAGGCGGTGCCGCAGATCCTCCTGGCACTCTCCACCGCGGTGCTGCTCTACCTGTACCGCATTCCCCGCCAGCTGGGCTGATGCGCATTCTTTTCTGCCTGCTGGCCCTGTTGGCCTTCGGCGCCAAGGCCGAGGGTGTTTCGCGGGTGGTCAGCCTGGCCCCTTCGATGACCGAGATCATGCTCGAGCTGCACGCCGACGACCTGCTGGTGGGTGTGCTCGACGGTGGTCAGCGGCCGGCGTCGCTGCAAGGCCTGCCTTCGGTAGGGCGGTACAGCCAGCTCGACATGGAGCGCCTGCTCAGCCTTGCACCCGACCTGCTGCTGTTGTGGCCCGACAGCGTGGCGCCGGCGCAGCGCGACCAGCTCAGGCGCCTGGGCATCCCGACCTTCGTTGGCGAGCCCAAGGATATCGACCAGTTGATCGGGCAGATCGAAGCCATCGGCCAGCGGGTAGGGCGTGCCGAACGAGGCCGGCAATACGCGGCCGCGTTGCGTGAACGGCTGCGGGGGTTGCGCCAGCAGTACCGGCGGCAACAGCCGTTGCGGGTGTTCTACCAGGTGTGGGACCGGCCGCTGTACACCCTTGGCGGGCAGCAGATCGTCAGCGATGCGCTGGGCGTTTGTGGTGCGCGCAATGTCTTCGCCGACCTCACCCAGCCTGCACCTCAGGTGAGCGTGGAATCCGTGCTGTTGCGTGACCCGCAGGTGATCCTCGCTGGCGACAAGGCCCAGCTGGCCAGTTGGAAGGCCTGGCGCACCCTCGATGCGGTGGCCAATGACCGCTTGCTGGTAGTGCCCGACAAGGGGCTGGAGCGCCCCAGTGGCCAGATGATCGAGGCCACGGCGCGCCTGTGCGCGCTGCTGGCGGCTAGAGCGCCGGCGTCCAGGTGACGCTCAGCAGCCAGGTGCGGCCTTCTTCGCGGTAGCCGTAATAATCGCCCTGGTGGCTATAGAGGGCTCGGCTGTAGCCTTTGTCCAGCAGGTTATCCAGCTTCATTTCCAGCTTTAGCTCCGGTGTCGCCACCCAACTTCCTCGCAGGCCAAGCAGCCCGTAGCCACCCATTTTCCTGAAGTTGTCCTCATCGTCGTAGCTGCTGCTGACGGCTTGCCAGCTTGCGCCGAAGCCCAGGCGGTCATACTGACGATCCAGGTCCAGGCTAAGGGTGCGCCGTGCGCGGCGCACGAGTGTATGGCCGGTTTTCCGGTCGCGCGGATCGATCACGGCTACGCCTAGCTGGCTGTGCCAGTTGCCCCAATCCTGGTCGAGCGCCATCTCGAAGCCATTGATACGTGCCGAGTCCACGTTGCGCGGTATCCAGTCGGGGCCGGGGCTGATGGCGTCACGCAAGTCTGTGCGGTATAGCGAGGTTTCCAGGCGGCTGCTGTCACTCAAGCGGCTGCGCCACTGTACTTCGTAGCTTTTCGAGTGCTCCGGCTTCAGGTCTGGGTTGCCCATGTAGGGAAAGTACAGGTCGTTGAAGTTCGGAGCGCGGAAGCCTTCGCTATAGGACAGTAGCAGGTCGTTGGCCGCATTCAGCGGTACGGTAAGGCTGCCGCTCCATGTGGTTTGACCGCCATATTGCTGGTTCTTGTCGTGTCTTACGCCCAGCTCGGTGGAGAATCGCTCCCCATGGAACCGGTGCTGGGCGAATACGGCTCGGTTCCAGCGGCTATCTTCGGTCAGTTCAGAACTGGCATGGACACGGTCCTCATACCAGTCGCCGCCGACGAGCAGCTCGTTGCGTTCATCGAGCGTTAACTCGTTCTGCCAGGTCACCCTGATCACGGTAGGTGTTGAAGACGTAAGTATCGCCGCCGAGCTTGTCGCGGCGCTGATCGCGATTCTCGCTATGGCCCAGCTCCAGACGCGAGTGCCATGTCTGTGTGAGCTGGGCATCGAGGTATGTGCCCAGGCTACTGACCTGGAAGTCGGAATAGCGTTCCTGGGCGAAGAAAGTCGGCTCGTCGTACTCAAGGCGCCCACGGCTATCAAGCACATTCACCCCCGCCTCGAACCGCTCGCCAAACGTATGGCTCAGGCTCAGGTTGAACGACTGGTTGCGGTAGGCATCGTGATCGCTGTCACTGGCGAACGAGGGCCCGGTCGAGTCGATGCCGGCGGTTTCGTCCAGGCTGGCCCCCAGGTTGAAGCGGGTCGAGCCGTTGCCGCCGGAAAGCCCCAGGCTGCGTTGGAACGTCTGGTTGCTGCCCGCTGCCAGACGCAAGCGCGGTTGCAGGCCCGGGCCGTTGCCTCGGCGGGTGAAGATCTGGATGACCCCGCCGATGGCATCGCTGCCGTAGAGAGCCGAGCGTGAGCCACGCAGCACCTCGACCCGCTCGACCTGGTCGATATCGAGAAACTGCAGGCCGCTGTCGCCGGAGGTGGCGTTGGCAATGCGCACGCCGTCGACCAGTACCAGCGTCTGTGCAGCCTTGGTGCCGCGGATGAAGATCCCCGGCAGGCTGCCGCGCCCGCCTGTAGGCGCCACTTGTACGCCGGGTACTCGGCCCAACAGGTCGGTGACGTTGGAAGGCTGCAGGCGGTCGATATCGCTGCGGGTGAAGACGGTATTCGCGGCGCTGGTGGCGCTGCGCGACTCGACCTGGCGGCTGGCGCTGATCAGTACGTCGGGAAGCTTGAGGGCGTCATCGCGGTCCGGTTCGGCCGCCAGCAGCGGGAGGGGGAGGCAGAGCAGGGCAAGGGCAGGGGGTTTCATTGACGGTTCCATGTAGCGAGAGCCCTCGATCGCGGCACAAGGCCGCTCCTACAGGGACCGCACGATCCTGTAGGAGCGGCCTCGTGCCGCGATGGGCCGCAAAGCGGGCCCAGGGATTACAGGCCGAGCTTGGCCATACGGGCTTTCACCGAAGCCTCTATCCCGGCTGCATCCAAGCCACATTCGGCCAGCATCTGCGCAGGCTTGGCGTGCTCGACATAGATGTCCGGCAGCCCCAGGTGCAGCACAGGCTTGAGCACTGCTTCGCGGGCCAGGAACTCGCTGACTGCGGCGCCGGCGCCGCCCATGATGGCATTCTCTTCGAGGGTCACCAGCAGCTCATGGTTGGCTGCCAATTCCAGCACCAGGGCCTCGTCCAGCGGTTTGACGAAACGCATGTCGACCACGGTGGCGTTGATCTGCTCTGCCACTTTCATCGCCTCGGGCAGCTGTACGCCGAATACCAGCAGGGCGACCTTCTCGCCCTTGCGCCGCACCACACCCTTGCCGATCACCAGTGGCTCAAGGTCGCCGCTGATCGGCGCGTTGGGGCCAGTGCCGCGAGGGTAACGCACCGCTGCCGGGCCGTTGTACAGGTGGCCGGTGGTGAGCATCTTGCGCAGCTCGTTCTCGTCGCTGGGGGTCATCACCAGCATGCCTGGAATGCAACGCAGGTACGACAGGTCGAAGCTGCCCGCGTGGGTCGGGCCGTCCTCACCTACCAGGCCTGCACGGTCGATGGCGAACAGCACATCGAGGTTCTGCACCGCCACGTCGTGGATCAGCTGGTCGTAGGCACGCTGAAGGAAGGTCGAGTAGATGGCGACCACCGGCTTGGCGCCCTCGCAGGCCATGCCTGCGGCCAGGGTGACCGCGTGCTGCTCGGCGATGGCCACGTCGAAGTAGCGCTCGGGGTAGCGTTCGCTGAAGGCCACCAGGTCCGAGCCTTCCTTCATCGCCGGGGTGATGCCCACCAGGCGATTGTCGGCGGCGGCCATGTCGCACAGCCACTGGCCGAACACCGCCGAATACTTCGGCCCACTGACCTTCTTCGGCGCGGCGGGCTTGTCGACGGGCTCGAGCTTGGTGATGGCGTGGTAGCCGATCGGGTCCAGCTCGGCGGGGGCGAAGCCCTTGCCCTTCTTGGTGATCACGTGCAGGAACTGCGGGCCCTTGAGGTCGCGCATGTTGCGCAGGGTGGCGATCAGGGTCGGCAGGTCGTGGCCGTCGATAGGGCCGATGTAGTTCCAGCCCAGCTCCTCGAACAGGGTGCCCGGTACCAGCATGCCCTTGGCGTATTCCTCGGTGCGGCGGGCGATTTCCCAGGCACCTGGCAGGCGCGACAGGACCTTCTTGCTGCCTTCGCGCATGCTTGCGTAGGTGCGGCTGGAAAGGATCTTGGCCAGGTAGTTGGACAAGCCACCGACATTGCGCGAGATCGACATGTCGTTGTCGTTGAGGATCACCAGCATGTCGGCATCGACTTCCTGGGCGTGGTTCAGCGCCTCGAAGGCCATGCCGGCGGTCAGGGCACCGTCGCCGATCACCGCGATGGACTTGCGCGGGTCGTTCTGCAGGCGGGCGGCGATGGCCATGCCCAGGGCCGCGCTGATCGAGGTGCTGGAGTGGCCGACGCCGAAGGTGTCGTACTCGCTTTCCACACGACGTGGGAAGGCGGCGATGCCGTCCTTCTGGCGCAGGCTGAGCATGCGGTTGCGCCGGCCGGTGAGGATCTTGTGCGGGTAGGCCTGGTGGCCGACGTCCCACACCAGGCGGTCGTCCGGTGTGTCGAAGACGTAGTGCAGGGCGATCGTCAGCTCGATGACGCCCAGGCCGGCGCCGAAATGCCCACCGGTCTGACCAACGGTATAGAGCAGCTCCTGGCGCAGCTCGTCGGCCAGGGTCTCCAGGTCGGCTTCAGCCAGCCGGCGCAGGCCGGCAGGCGTGTCAGCGCGGTCCAGCAATGGCGTGACCGGGCGTTCGCGGGGGATCTCTTGAAACGTCGTGGGCATCAGGCGAGTCGTTATAGATATGAAGACGCGGCAGTTTACCCCATTGTGGGAAAAGCTGCCCATTCAGACACAGGTTGCAGGCCCTCTGTGGGAGCGGGTGAACCCGCTCCCACAGGGTTCGGCGTCAGGGTTTAATGGCGACGCTCGACGATATAGCGAGCCAGCGCCCGCAAGGGTTCTGCGCTGTCGCCAAAGCCTTCGAGTGCACCCAGGGCCTGGTCGCGCAATTCCAGTGCATAGGCCTTGGCAGCCTCCAGGCCCAGCAGGGCCGGGTAGGTGGGCTTGTCGCGGGCGATATCGGCGCCCTGGCGCTTGCCCAGGGTGGCGGTGTCGCTCTCTACATCGAGGATGTCGTCCTGTACCTGGAATGCCAGGCCGATGGCCTGGGCGTAGGTCTGCAGGGCGTCCAGCTGCGCCTGGCTGGCGCGGGCGCTGGCCAGGGCGCCGAGGCGCACGCTGGCTTCGATCAGGGCGCCGGTCTTGTGCCGGTGCATGTATTCCAGGGCCTGCTGGTCGAGCTTAAGGCCCACCGAGCCCAGGTCGATGGCCTGGCCGCCGACCATACCGGCCGGGCCGGCAGCCTGGGCCAGGGCCTGGACCATCTGCAGGCGAACGGTATCGGCCTGGGGGCTGAGCAGGGGGTCGAGCAGGGCGCTGAAGGCCAGGCTTTGCAGGCCGTCGCCAGCGAGGATGGCGCAGGCTTCGTCGAAGGCCTTGTGGGTGGTCGGCTGGCCACGGCGTAGGTCGTCGTCGTCCATGGCAGGTAGGTCGTCATGCACCAGCGAGTAGGCATGGATCAGCTCGACGGCACAGGCTGCGCCGTTGGCCTGTTCGGCCGGGACACCGAAGGCTTCGCAGGCGGCATAGGCCAGCAATGGCCGCACACGCTTGCCACCGTTCATCACGCTGTAGCGCATGGCCGCATAGAGCCGCTCGAGCTCCTTGGACGGGGCTACGAACAGCGGCTCCAGGGCTGCATCGACGCGTGCCTGGCAGCTTGCCTGGTACTGGCCGATCATGCTTCGGGCTCCGCGTCGAACGGCTGGGCCGCCAGCTCGCCGTCGCGCTCGAGCAGGATCTGCACCTTCTGCTCGGCCTGGGCCAGGGCGCCTTGGCAATCGCGGGTCAGGGCAATGCCTTGTTCGAAGGCGGCCAGCGACTCTTCCAGCGACAATTCGCCGTTCTCCAGGCGCTCGACCAAGGCTTGCAGGTCGGCGAGGGATTGCTCGAAATCGATGGAGGCTTTTTTGCGGGCCATGGCGACTGTCTCAGTGGCGTTCAGAACGGCGCGACACTAGCAGAGCGGGGCAAGGGGAGCAAACTTCCCAGGCCAGCTGGCGCCAATCGTGGGCCGCTGCGCGACCCTTTCGCGGCACAAGGCCGCTCCTACAGGGCAGCGCAAACGATGAGGCTGGCGCTGTTCTGTAGGAGCGGCCTTGTGCCGCGAAAGGGCTGCGAAGCAGCCCCGACGAGCCTTCAGGCGTTCGCTGTTTCCAGCATCATCGCCTGGCGGTACTGCGCCAGTTCCTCGATGGTCAGCACCGGCAAGTTGTATTGCCGCGCATACACCGCCACCTCCTCGCCACGGGCCATGCTGCCGTCCGGGTTCATCAACTCGCACAGCACCGCCGCAGGCCGCAGGCCCGCCAGGCGCGCCAGGTCGACCGCCCCTTCGGTATGGCCTCGGCGGGCCAGCACGCCGCCGTCACGCGCACGCAGCGGGAACACGTGCCCAGGGCTGACGATATGGCGTCGCTCGGCGGTCGAGCGCAGGGCCGCCTCGATGGTGGTGATCCGGTCCTGGGCGGACACGCCGGTGGTGACGCCCTCGGCGGCTTCGATGCTGACGGTAAAGCCGGTGCCATGGCGGGCTTGGTTGTTCTGCACCATGGGAGCCAGCTGCAGGTCATCGACGGTGGCCTCGTCCAGGCACAGGCAGACGATGCCGCTGCAGTCGCGGATCATCATGGCCATGGTCTGCAGCGAGATATTCTCGGCAGCGGCGATGATGTCTGCTTCGTCCTCTCGGTCGTCATCGTCGAGCAGCAGCACGGGGCGCCCGGCCTGGAAGGCGGCGATGGCAGCGGTGACGTTGGGGAATTTGGGGTGGTGCATGGTGGACATGAAACGCTCCTCGTAATTGATCGATGAACGTCTCGGGGCGAACAAAATGCGCGCGCAGGAGCACCGGATGGCTCCCGCCTGACGCCTTCTTTCATCCGGACTATGACCGTCGGCCCTGGAATCTCACCAGGTCTGCTGACCCCCGGCATGGCCGGGGCGCTCGCGGGCTCATCTTTCGATTTACCGCCGGTGGGGACTTTCACCCCGCCCTGAAGACCAAGCAAGCATACAGCACTGTGCCACCCCGCTGGCAAGCGACCGGCCTACGACCTTCGGCGGTATGATGGTCACCAAGGCTTTTTCGGAAAACGACACCATGGATATTCTCGAAGTCGCCGGTGGCAAGCCGGTCAAGTTGTGGACCGACGGCGTACCCGTGGAAGACGATGCCCGCCGGCAGTTGCTGAACACTGCGCGCATGCCATTCATCTTCAAGCACCTGGCGGTGATGCCGGATGTCCACCTGGGCAAGGGGTCGACCATCGGCAGCGTGATCCCCACGGTCGGCGCGATCATCCCGGCGGCCGTGGGCGTGGACATCGGCTGCGGCATGATCGCCGCGCGTACTTCGCTGCATGCCCGCGACCTGCCGGACAACCTGCATGGCCTGCGCAGCGCCATCGAGCAGGCCGTGCCCCACGGCAAGACCTTCGGCCGCCACGACCAGGGTGCCTGGGGCCAGGTGCCGGCTCAGGCAGACCAGGTGTGGGGAGGGCTGGCCGTGCGCTTCAAGGCGATCACCGACAAGTACCCGCGCCTGGAGAAGACCAACAACCGCCATCACCTGGGCACCCTGGGCGGCGGCAACCACTTCATCGAGGTGTGCCTGGATGAAGCCGAGCGTGTGTGGTTCATGTTGCACAGCGGCTCGCGCGGGGTGGGCAATGCCATCGGCAACCTGTTCATCGAGCTGGCCCAGGCGGACATGCGCCAGCACCTGGCCAACCTGCCGGACAAGGACCTGGCCTACTTCGAGGAAGGCAGCCGGCACTTCGCCGACTACGTCGAAGCGGTGGAATGGGCCCAGGATTTCGCCCGGCATAACCGCGAGCTGATGATGCAGGCGGTGGTCGGTGCCGTGCGCCGGGCGCTGGGCAGGCCTTTCGACGCCAGCCTCGAAGCGGTCAACTGCCACCACAACTATGTACAGCGCGAGCGGCACTTCGGTCGCGAGGTGCTGGTGACCCGCAAGGGCGCGGTATCGGCGCAGAAGGGGCAACTGGGCATCATTCCGGGCTCAATGGGTGCCAGGAGCTTCATCGTGCGTGGGCTGGGGAACGAAGAATCGTTCTGTTCGTGCAGCCATGGCGCCGGCAGGGTGATGAGCCGGACCAAGGCCAAGAGCCGCTTCACCCTCGAAGATCAGCGGCGCGCCACCGCCCATGTGGAGTGCCGCAAGGACAAGGACGTGATCGACGAGATCCCCATGGCCTACAAGGACATCGATGCGGTGATGCAGGCCCAGCGTGAGCTGGTGGAAGTGGTGCACACCTTGCGTCAGGTGGTGTGCGTCAAGGGGTGAAGAGGCAGGGCCCTGTAGGAGATCACCCAGCCCGAAGGGGCTGGGCTACCTTCCACGGAATGGACGGGCGTCTTGTCAGATACCTGGCATCGGCACGAAGCCAGGCAATTGCTTGATCCTGTCCATCCAGCGGGTGATATGGGTATAGGGCGACAGGTCGACACCCCCTTCAGGTGCCAATGCGACATAGGGGAATACCGCGCAATCGGCGATGGTCGGCCGCGACAGGGCCAGCCAGTCGTGCGTGGCCAGGTGCGCGTCCAGCAAGGGCAGGATGCGCGCCGCTCTCTTCAGGGTGTCGGCCTTGTCGATGACATAGCCGAACTTGTCCACAAGGCGAGCGGCAGCGGGGCCGTTCTGTATCTCATTGGCCGCGGTGGACAGCCACTGCATGATTTCGGCCTGCAGGTGCGGCTCCACCGGCCACCAGGCTGCGCCACCATAAGTGCCTGCCAAGTACACCAGGATCGCTTGGGAGTCGCGCAGTACCCGCTGCCCATCCACCAGGATCGGTACCTCACCCCAGGGGTTGAGGTCGATCAGCGGGGCGCGCTTGTGTTCGCCACCGAGAAAGTCCACGGGAATGATCTCAAGGTCCAGGTTCGCCAGGTGGGCGAACAGGCGAACCTTGTAGCAGTTGCCGGACAGTTCCAGGTCATAGAGCTTCATGACGTTTCCTTGTTATTGGGCCAATAGCTGGTTGAATTCCAGGACGTTGCCGTCGGGGTCGCGAATGAACAATGCAACGCGTCGCGGCCCGATGCGGTGCGGCCCTTCGGTGATGGTGATGCCTTGTTGGTGCAACCAGCCCTGCAGGGCCTCCAGATCTTCCACGATGAAGGCCGGGTGGGTCATGCCGGGCAGCTTGATTGGTGCATCCAGCAACACGTTACGGGCGTGGGGCTGGCGCGCACCATTGAAGATCAGGTTGATGCGCACGCCGCTGGGCGTGAGCATCTCGTTGGCCTCGAAATCGCTGAAACGCGCGCTTTCGACGAAACCCAGCGCCTCGTAGAACGCCAGGGCACGGCTGCGATCGCTGACGCGGATGCCGATGTGATCATAGGCGAGGATCGGCGAGGGGCTTGTTGCGGCGTTGACGCTCATGATGGAAACCACACACGTTTTCAAAGAGGCCCAGTGTGGCCATTAGCGGGCGTTTCACCAATGCCTGTAAGCTGACAACACTATTGCACTTGTTGCACAGACGAGAGCCGACGATGGACCGATTGAAAGCCATGGCCACCCTGGTGCGTATTGTCGACAGCGGCAGCCTCAGTGCCGCAGCGAATGCCTCGGGCCAATCCACCGCCTCGGTGGTGCGCACCCTGGCAGCGCTGGAAAAACACCTGGGCACGCGGCTGCTCAATCGCAATACCCGGCACCTGGCATTGACCGACGAGGGCGCCGAATTCCTGGCCTGGAGCCGGCGCATACTCGCCGAGTTCGACGAGGTCGAGCACGGCTTCGATGCACGGCGCAAAAGCCCTGGCGGGCTGCTGCGCATCACTGCGCCGGTGGAGTTCGGGCGCCGCTACGTCGCGCCTTTGGTCAACGAATTCCTGGCCCTGCATCCGGCCATCCAGGTGGAGCTGACTTTGCTCGACCGCCTCGTCGACCTGCTCGACGAAGGCGTGGAACTGGCCATCCGCATCGGGCAACTGCCGGACTCCTCGTTGATCGCAACACCCCTGGGCCACACCCGCCTGGTGCGCTGTGCAAGCCCCGAGTATCTGCAGCGTAGCGGCGTGCCCGAGCAGCCGTCGGATTTGCTGGCACATGCCTGCATCGGCTTCGCGCCCCAGGGCAGGCAATGGCAATTCCAGGAGCAGGGCGCTGTCGTGACTCGGTCCGTTTCTGTGCGTATGACGACCAACCAGATCCAGGTGGCCAGCCTCGCCTGCCAGCAAGGTGTCGGTATCGGCCAACTGCTGCACTACCAAGTGGCCAGCGAGCTGGCCGACGGTCGGCTGGTGCGGGTGCTGCAGGCGTACGAACTGGCCGACCTGCCGATCCAGATGGTCTACCCACACGCGCGGCTGCTTTCGGCGCGGGTACGGCAATTCATCGACTGGGCCTCGCCGCGGCTGAGTGCGGTGATTCCCGATCCGGCCGAGTGAGAAATGAGCGGGCATTAAAAAGCCGGCTTGTGGCCGGCTTCTCGGGGACGGTCTTGGCTAATTTTTGGTAAGCCGCAACCGCCTTAAACGGGATGGCCACCAGGGGCCTGATAAAGATGGCGGACGGCTGTGTGAGGCGTCGCCAGGCCCTCTGGAACGCGGCCTGAGCCGGTCGGGGCGAAATGTGCCGCGTAGCATACTAGGGCCGGCGCGGGTTGCCCAGCAAAAAATGGCACAGGGTATGTCAGCCTGGGCGGTGCAGGCTGACGGACGACCAATGGAACACCCAGCCGAGAATCTGCATACCCTGGGCTTGGCGTTGCTTGGGCGTGTAGCGCTCGGCAGGCCCTTGGCCGTGCAGGTAGAGGTTGCCCTGACGATCCTGGGTCAGGCGGTCGACCCGTAGGCGGCCGTTGTGGAGCAGCACGTAGGTCTCGTCCTCGATGACCCAGGTCAGGCTGCGGTCGATGACCAGGATGGTATCCCTGGGGATGGTCGAAGGGGCAGCCAATGGCGGCATGGAAACGCAGGCGGCATGTTCCAGGTTGACGCCCAAGGCTTGCAATGCCTGTTCGGAAAACGGCAAGTACTGGTTCCCGTCGGGCTGGAGTCGTCCGTCCTGTAGTACATGGAAGGGAATGCGCAGCAGGTGCCCTTCGCGGATGGAGGGGCGGGTCACGTCGTCATGTGAAGCGCACTGGCGCGGAAGTGGGTTGGCATGTTTCGGCCCTTCGCCGTTTAACAGCCAGCGCCGCTGTACGCAGAACAGGGCGGCGATTTCGTCCAGGCGGGCCAGGGGAACGCCGCGGTTGAACCAGTTGTTCACATGCTGGGGCGTTACGCCACGATGGGCGGCGAAATCCGAAGGGGTCAGGCGGCACTCCAGGAGGAGGGCTCTCAGGCGGTCACCGGAGGTAGTCATGTGGCCGAGTCTAGCGGGGTGGTTCATGCCTTGGAATGAACGCGTTGTTTATGGGTTTTGTAGGAAAGTGGGTGTAAAGAAGGATCTTTCTTAGGGGGCTGTAAGAGTGGGTAAGGTTGAGCGTGCTATCGCCGGCAAGCCGGCTCCCACCGAGATTGCGCGGAGGAGCCGGCTTGCCTGCGATGGGGCGCCAATGCCCATCGACCAAATTCCAGCCAAAAAAAAAGCCCTGCCGGAGCAGGGCTTTCTTCAGTCCGGTATCAGCCTTTGTAGGCGGCAACCGACTTGGTGATCGCGGCGCGGGCGGCGTCGGCGCCTTCCCAGCCTTCGATCTTGACCCACTTGCCCTTCTCCAGATCCTTGTAGTTCTCGAAGAAGTGTTCGATCTGCTGGATCAGCAGGGCCGGCAGGTCGGTGTATTCCTTCACGTCGACATACAGCTGCGACAGCTTGTCGTGAGGCACAGCGACAACCTTGGCATCGCCGCCGCCGTCGTCGGTCATGTTCAGGATACCGACCGGACGGGCACGGATGACCGAGCCTGGGGCGACCGGGTAAGGGGTCACGACCAGCACGTCCAGTGGGTCACCGTCGTCGGCCAGGGTGTTCGGGATGTAGCCGTAGTTGGCTGGGTAGAACATCGGGGTGGCCATGAAACGGTCGACGAACAGGGCGTCGCTGTCCTTGTCGATCTCGTACTTGATCGGCGCGTGGTTGGCCGGGATCTCGATGGCGACGTAGATGTCGTTCGGCAGGTCCTTGCCCGCCGGAATCTTGCTGTAGCTCATTGGGCAGTGCCCCCGTGTTTGACCAAAAAGTGGCGGCGATTATAGGCACATTCCTACCGGGCATGCCACGCCCGGCCGGATGTGCGGGCCCGTCAGGCGTGGGTTTCGCGGTACAGCGGGTGCTCGGCCTGCAACTGTTCCAGGCGCGCCAGCGGGTCTTGGCGGTAGAACAGCGACAGTTGTCGATAGACCTTGGGATAAGCCTGTTGCAGCAGGTCGGGGGCGCTGAAGAAGTACTCGCTGGTGACGGCGAAGAATTCCGCCGGGTTTTCCGCGGCGTAGGGGTCGATGGCGGTCTCCGCGTCGGGGTTGGCATCCAGTTGCCGGTTCATGTCATCGAAGGCTTGCTGCATGGCGTCGGCCCACTCTTGCACAGGCATGCCTTTGTGTAGCGGCGGTAGGCCGTTGGCGTCGCCGTTGAGCATGTCGAGCTTGTGGGCCAGCTCATGGATCACCAGGTTGTAGGCCTCCCAGCCACCGCTGGCCAGCACGCCGGGCCAGGCCAGGATCACCGGGCCCTGTTGCCAGGCCTCGCCGCTGTGCTCGGCATCCCAGGTGTGCTCCACACCGCTGGCGTCGCGATGGCGCTGGGGGCTGAGGAAGTCGTCGGGGTAGAGGATGATCTCATGAAAGCCCTGGTACCAGTCCAGATCGCCCAGGTGCAGCAGCGGCAGCTGGGCCTGGGCGGCGAGGAACAGGCGCTGCTCGTCGTCCAGCTCGACGCCGTGCAGGGCCGTCAGGTGCTTGTCGTGCAGGAACAATATGCAGGCTTCGCGCAGCCTGCGGTCTTCCTCGTCACTGATGCCGTCGAGCAGCGGCAGGCGCTCGCGCACGGTCTGCCACAGCTGTGGGGCAACCGGGTAGCGGGCCAGGGTGCGCCGGCGTCGCCAGGCGCGCAGCGACCACATGCTGTTTAGTGGGCCTTGGCCGCGCGGCCCAGGCGGCCGCGCAGCAGGCCGAGGATCATCGGCACCAGCGACAGGATGATGATCCCGACCACCATCAACGACAGGTGCTGCTTGATGAACGGCACATTGCCGAAGAAGTAGCCCAGGGTCACCAGGCCGCCCACCCACAAGAGCGAGCCGGCCACGCTGAAGGCCAGGAAGCGCGGGTAGTGCATGTGCGCGATGCCGGCGACGAACGGTGCGAAGGTACGCAGGATCGGCAGGAAGCGCGCCATGGTCACGGTCTTGCCGCCATGGCGTTCGTAGAAGTCGTGGGTACGCTGCAGGTAGTCGCGGCGGAAGATCTTCGAGTTCGGGTTGCGGAACAGGCGCTCGCCGGTGGTGCGGCCGATGACGTAGTTGGTGCTGTCACCCATGATCGCCGCGGCCATCAACAGACCAGCGAGCAGAACCGGGTCCATGCCGCCACCAGCGGCCACCGCGCCGGCAATGAACAACAGCGAATCACCGGGCAGGAAGGGCATGACCACCAGGCCGGTCTCGCAGAAGATCACTGCGAAGAGGATCGCGTAGATCCAGGGGCCGTAGTTGGTGACCAGCAGATCGAGATAGGCATCGAGATGCAGGATAAGGTCCAGCGGGTTGAATTCCATGTACAACACCTGTGTTCTGACCCGCGACTACGGGCGCACGATGACGGACTGTGCCAAGGGCGTAGGTTTGGTTACCTGCGGGTGGGTAAATTTTCACACATGACAGGAGGGGGCATTATACGGCGATGTCAGGAATGTGCCCGGAGAGTTTGTAGCGGCGGGTTTCCGCATGGCACCCCCTGCTCGTGTAGGAGCGGCCTTGTGCCGCGATCGGGCGCAAGGCCGCTCCTACACAGGTGTCAGTCCTGGGTAATCGGCAATATGTAGTTCTCGAACTCGGTGTCCTTGCGAAAACCGATCGACTCGTAGGTCTTGCGTGCCACGTCGTTGTCGCTGCTGGTGGAGACACGCATGCGCACGGCATTGGTGTCCTTGGCCATCTTCTTGGCTTCGCGCATCAGGTGGTCGGCCACCAGCATGCGCCTGGAGTCTTCGGCCACATAGATGTCGTTGAGGATCCACACGCGCTTGAGCGACAGCGAGGAGAAGCTCGGGTAGAGCTGGCAGAAGCCGAGGATGCGGCCGTCATCGTCGTCCGGCAGGGCCAGGTAGATCACCGCCTCATCGCGCTTGAGGCGTTTTTCCAGGAAGCTGCGCGAGCTGTCCGGGTAGGGCAGCTGCCCATAGAACTCGCGGTATTTCACGAACAAAGGGGTCAGCAGATCGAGGTGTTCCAGGGTTGCCTTGATGATGCGCATGTGCGGCCCTCAGAGTCCATTTGGGGAAACAGCGGATTGCCACGGCTTTGACTGCATGCTGCACAAAGCTGGCGTGAAGCGCAATCCGCCTGGTGTTACAGGTTTCTTACCCGTCCCCGAGCAGGAAATTGCCGCGTTTGCCGGGTGCGCCGTCCGTCTCGATGCTGTGCACCTCGGCTTCGTCCTTGAGGTTTACCCCGGAAAGCTGCCGACGGCAGGCCTCACGCATCAGGTACAGCAGGCGGTGGGCGGCCATGCCGTAGCTCAGGCCCTCCAGGCGCACGTTGGAGATGCAGTTGCGGTAGGCGTCGGTCAGGCCGACTTTGGGGCCGTAGGTGAAATACAGGCCCAGGCTGTCGGGCGAACTCAGGCCCGGGCGCTCGCCAATCAACATCACTGTCATGCGCGCGCCGAGCAGTTCGCCCACCTCGTCTCCGACCGCCACGCGGCCTTGCTCCACCAGCACCACCGGTGCGCTGGTCCAGCCGTCGGCAGCGGCCTGCTCTTCGAAGCGGGCCAGGAAGGGCAGGGTGTGGCGGTGCACGGCCAAGGCCGACAGGCCGTCGGCGACCACGATCGCCACATCGACGCCGCCCGGGTTGGCCTGGGCATGCTCGCGCAGGCGCTGGGCCGATGCATCGTCCAGGCGCCGGCCCAAGTCGGGGCGTTGCAGGTACTGGTCACGGTCGTTGGCAGCGCTGTGCAACAACAGGCTTTCGCGGCCACGGTCGGCCAGTTGCTGGCGCAGGCCGGCATGGTCGAACGGCAGGTGCACGGCATCGCGGGCCTGGGCGTGGGCGAACTGGAAGTCCAGCTGTGCGCCGGTCGGCAGGCTGATGCCGGTGCGACCCAGGGCGATGCGTGCCGGTGTCAGGTTGCGCAGGGCCAGCCAGGGGTTTTCAGGCGTGGTGGTCGGTCGGTCCATGGTCATCCCTATGCAAGCTGCGCCAGGGCTTGGCGGAAGGCTGGCGGCAAGTTGTCACCGAAGCGTACCCGGCCATCGGCCTGGGTGAAGATGCCGGTGCGTTCGAGCCAGGCCTCGAATTCCGGCCCAGGCTTGAGGCCTAGGGTCTGGCGCGCATAGAGCGCGTCATGGAACGAGGTGGTCTGGTAGTTGAGCATGATGTCGTCCGAGCCCGGGATGCCCATGATGAAGTTGATCCCGGCCACGCCCAGCAAGGTCAGCAGGGTGTCCATGTCGTCCTGGTCGGCCTCGGCATGGTTGGTGTAGCAGATGTCGCAGCCCATGGGCACGCCCAGTAGCTTGCCGCAGAAGTGATCCTCCAGGCCCGCGCGAATGATCTGCTTGCCGTTGTACAGGTACTCGGGGCCGATGAAACCGACCACAGTGTTGACCAGGAACGGGTTGAAATGCCGGGCCACGGCATAGGCGCGGGTTTCGCAGGTCTGTTGGTCGACGCCGTGGTGGGCGTTGGCCGACAGCGCGCTGCCCTGGCCGGTCTCGAAGTACATGAGGTTCTGGCCGACGGTGCCGCGCTTGAGCGAGAGGCCTGCCTCGTAGCCTTCCTGAAGCACGTTGAGGTTGATGCCGAAGCCGGCATTGGCCGCCTCGGTTCCGGCGATGGACTGGAACACCAGGTCCAGCGGCACGCCGCGGTTGATCGCTTCGATCGAGGTGGTGACGTGGGTGAGCACGCAGGCCTGGGTCGGGATCTGGTAGCGCTGGATGATGGCGTCGAGCATTTCCAGCAGGGCACAGATCGAGGTGATGCTGTCGGTGGCCGGGTTGATGCCGATCATGGCATCGCCATTGCCATAGAGCAGGCCGTCGAGGATGCTGGCGGCGATGCCCGCCGGCTCATCGGTGGGGTGGTTGGGCTGCAGGCGGGTCGACAGGCGCCCGCGCAAGCCCATGGTGCCGCGGAACCGGGTGACCACGCGGATCTTCTGCGCGGCCAGCACCAAGTCCTGGACGCGCATGATCTTCGACACCGCCGCGGCCATTTCCGGCGTCAGGCCCTTGGCCAGGGCGCGCAAGCTGTCTTCGTTGGCCTGTTCGCTCAGCAACCAGTCGCGCAGCCCTCCGACGGTCAGGTGGCTGACCGGGGCGAAGGCCTGGGCGTCGTGGGTGTCGATGATCAGCCGGGTGACTTCATCGCTTTCGTAGGGGATCAGGGCCTCGCTCAGGAAATGCTTGAGCGGAATGTCGGCCAGCGCCATCTGCGCGGCGACCCGTTCACCATCGTTGCTGGCCGCGACACCGGCCAGGAAGTCGCCCGAACGTGCCGGGCTGGCCTTGGCCATGACGTCCTTGAGGCTGTCGAAGCGGTAGACCTGGTTGCCTACCGTGTGTACGAAACTTGCCATACAGAATCTCCAGAGCGCCGCGGGCGTGCCCGCGGCGTAAGTCGGCGATCAGTGCAGGGCCTCTTCGGCCTTCTGGATCGCGGCGAATTCCTCTTCCGGCGTCCCCGCCACCAGGTGATGACGGCTGTAGAAAGCAAAGTAGGCAATTAATACCCCATAGATCACTGCGGCGCCAATCACCACCCGTGGGTCGACCAGGAAGCCGGCGACCACGGCCACGCAGGCCAGCACCAGGGCCAGGCCCGAGGTGAAGATGCCGCCCGGCGTACGGTAGGGGCGCTCCATCTTGGGGCGACGGATGCGCAGGGTGATGTGCGCAGCCATCATCAGCACATAGGAGAGGGTGGCACCGAACACGGCGACCAGGATCAATAGGTCACCCTGGCCGGTCAGCGACAGGGCGAAGCCGATGATCCCAGGGATCACCAGGGCCAGCACCGGGGCTTTGCTCTTGTTGGTCTCCGAGAGCTTGCGCGGCAGATAGCCGGCACGGGACAGCGCGAAGATCTGCCGCGAATAGGCATAGATGATCGAGAAGAAGCTGGCAATCAGGCCGGCCAGGCCCACCAAGTTGACGAAGCTGCCCATCCAGGTGGAGCCGCCGTAGGCCTTGGCCAGCGCCTCGACCAGCGGGTTGCCCGAGGCCTTCAGGGCTTCGGAGCCCGCACCGCCAGGGCCGACCACCAGGATCAGCAGGGCGAAGGCCACCAGCACCAGCATGGCGCCGATCAGGCCGCGCGGCAGGTCGCGGCGCGGGTTCTTGGTTTCCTCGGCGGCCAGGGGCACACCTTCGACGGCCAGGAAGAACCAGATGGCGTAGGGGATCGCCGCCCAGATACCGACATAGCCGAACGGCAGGAAGCTGCTGGCGCCGGCGGCGTCGGTCTGGGCGATGTCGAACAGGTTGGCTGCATCGAAATGGGGCACCATCGCCACCAGGAACACCGCCAGGGCGATCGCGGCGACGGCGGTGATGATGAACATCAGCTTGAGCGCTTCACCGACGCCGAAGATGTGGATGCCGATGAACACGATGTAGAACGCCAGGTAGACCATCCAGCCGCCGATGCCGAACAACGACTGGCAGTAGGCGCCGATGAAGGTGGCGATGGCCGCGGGCGCGATGGCGTACTCGATGAGGATCGCCGTGCCGGTGAGGAACCCTCCCCAGGGCCCGAAGGCGCTGCGGGCGAAGCCGTAGCCACCGCCGGCGGTCGGGATCATCGACGACAGTTCGGCCAGGGAAAAGCACATGCACAGGTACATGGTGGCCATCAGCAGGGTGGCCAGGAACATACCGCCCCAGCCGCCCTGGGCCAGGCCGAAGTTCCAGCCGGCATAGTCACCGGAGATGACGTAGGCCACGCCCAGGCCCACCAGCAGGACCCAGCCGGCGGCGCCTTTCTTCAGTTGTCGGTGTTGGAAATAGTCCGCGTCGACTTTTTCGAAGTCAACGGAGGAGCTTGCCGGCGCGCTGCCGGAATGATCGCTTGGCATGGTGTTCACCTTTTTTCTTCTTGATGACCGGCGGGGCGGTCTGTGGTGATCGGTTTTGCATGAAGTGGGCCAGATGGAGCGGGGCCGCTGCACGGCCCATCGCGGCACAAGGCCGCTCCTACCGGGAACGTGCTGCCACCTGTAGGAACGGGCTTGCCCCGCGACGCCCGTTTAGAAGAAGCCCAACGGGTTGATGTCGTAGCTCACCAGCAGGTTCTTGGTCTGCTGGTAATGGTCGAGCATCATCTTGTGCGTCTCACGCCCCACGCCGGATTTCTTGTAGCCACCGAACGCGGCATGGGCCGGGTACAGGTGGTAGCAGTTGGTCCATACGCGGCCGGCCTTGATGCCGCGACCCATGCGGTAGGCGCGGTTGATGTCACGG
>NZ_JBLUPW010000023.1:0-88889 GCF_048068175.1 Pseudomonas sp. NY15356
CAAATGCCCCATCGAGGTGATGGGAGAGGTCATGCAAAATGCCATGGCAATGCGGCATGATGCTCCGGCTTCAATTCAATAACCGTGTTGCACTCAGCTCCTGCAACCGCCATCTGAGTCATATACTTCCTTTACCCTAAAGTCAGGCAAGGAAACTTGTTCCAGAACGCTCCCCAGCAAAAGACGATGAATATCCTCGGGAATTACAAGCACTACATTCCGATCTTTATAAACAACACCCAAAGTAGTTTTAAAGTCTTTATTTGAAATAAGTCGATCTAGGGTTGTGATTCGGTCATTCAGTCGAGCAGCCTGTTGATCAGTGATCAGGCCATGCGCTTTGGCATAGTCAATAAAATACAGAGAGCGCCAATATCTGTTACCACCCAGTACATCTTGCGTATGCCTATCTTTCTCTACGGCCCCCCACTTAGAGGTACCGACCCCTCCTTGCTCACCCAGATGGCGCAACCCCATCAGCCAAGCCACTCGCCGCTGGTCTTTAATATTGACGCAGTCAATACTAAATGAAAGTTGATCACTCACATTGACGCTTTCAATTCTGCGCCTGAACAACTCATCATCACAAAGAGACGGGTCATTGAGTAGTTTGAGAGCAGCGACGCGGCGATTTCCCTCCTTCACAACATATGTATCAGCAACCCCTCGAACAGGAGTTACAAGCACCTTATCAATGTCACTCTGACCATTCTCCGCCAGACTTCTCATTAAAAGTATTAGCTTTGAACCAAGGTGCTCGACATGCCAATTGAGAATTTCTCTCTGGCCGGTTATTTTGTCGTGACGGGGATTTTCCTCATCCATGAGAATTTTAGATATATGAAGAACTATATTGTTTGACACAATCCTTTACCCCTAATTTAAAAACCAAGATGGCAAAAACGCCTTAGCCATTCATGAAATCAGGGCCACTCACTTAGAGCCCAAATATGTTCCTAGCGGGAACAGATCATGCCAGCCTTTTGCCAGCTTCGACAACGGCCTCCAGCTTCGAGACGCGTTGTTCAAGTGTCATCAGGCGTTTCTTTTCCTCAGCAGCTCGCTGTATTTCTCGCTGGGCGTCCTCGTCCAGTTCTCGCCACAGGGCCAGCAGTACCTGTTCTCTCGGGTTGTCCGCGATAGCCGGTGCAGCCTCGCTCTGCATCTCGCCACGACGCATAGAGCCTTCTCCCGTCAGCAACCAATCAATCGAAATTCCCAGTTGGGCACCAAGCGTTATAAGGGCCTCAGGTCGCGGCTCACGATGTCCACCTGCCCAGTTCTGCAAGGAACTGTAGGGAATCCCTGTCTTATCAGCCGCCTGCTTGAGGGTTAGCCCCAGCTTTTCGATTGCCTCGCGTATTCGCCCATCTATTCCCATTTGGGAGCACACCTCTTTGGTATATCCCACTTGGGAATGCGTCGCATTGGGAACATATTAGCCAGACGAGGCACACCATTCCACGGACAAACGACAGATTCACGCACGCCTTATCGAACAGGGCACCAGCTTTCGCCAGTTTGCCCTGACAAAGGGCTACGCCCCCGCACCGTCACCCAGACCGTAGCGCGCTAGGCTGGCTCCGACACCCTGCCCAATGGCCGCATCGGCTTCTCGATCATGCGCGACCTGTCCCAGAAGATCTGGCACTGAGCTCATCCCGGTCTGCTCGCCCCCCCTTCGCCAAGGCCTGCTGACCGTACGGGCCAGCCCTACCGTGAGAAACGAGAAGATTAAGCGCCCCATTCTAACAAGCCGCCGCAAGGTCATGAGCGCACTGATCAACGCCTACCCCGGTGGCCGTGAATGTGCCGCCACGCAGTTGAGGCCTGGAGCTGAAGAAGTTCGACAACTAGGCCTACGGGAGTAATGGCCACCGCCCTCTGGCCGACGAGCAGATTTACCTGCTGGAGCAGGTCACCGGCACTAGCCGGCTGCCGGACTACATCTGCCGCCTGTACGGCGGGGTATTCCTCCCCAACCCGTATATACCGAGCTGGACAACCTCGCCCTGTACGCCCGTGCACTGGCCACCGACGTGGCCGAAGGCAAAGTCAACCAGATCATCGCCCACGCCCTGCGCGATGGCCGGCTGGACGAGGCCGAGCTAGCCGAAATCGTCGCGGCCCACCGTGACCACATCGCCGCACGGCATGCCGAGGTCGGCGCCGTGATCACCCTGCACCGTCAGCAAGGAGAACGCCATGGCACTCACGAAGTTTGAACACGGCGTTCTGTACGTAGCAGCAAGGTAATCAGGCTCCATGACGAGCCCCAAGTTACCGCAGATGTGCTCAAACAAGCCGACCTTGACCAAGTTAATGCAGTGCCTTGGACGATTATGACAAGGAATCGCTGCGAGAAGTGAACAAGACACCTGCATGACGACATGCCTGTTCGACTGCGCCGTCAACCACCTGGTCAACGTGTGGGGCGTGCCGGTCTTTTTGGCCGACCGCCTCGTCCACCAGGCCATGACCGAGCGCATGCCCAAGGGCTCCCGCTGGATCGGCATAGACCTGGCCAGCGGCCCGGATACCTGCATTCTGCGCGACCACCGCGTCGGCAAAAGCGGCTGGTGCCGGTGCGCTATCTGCCGTACCACCTCCAAGCGCAATTCCTGGGCCGGCTCAGTGCGCAACTGATCGCCCTGCCCGCCCATTAATCCCCAGGCCCACTCCCATGGTTTTGGGGAAGTTGCACCCGCAATTCGAGGACGCGCCATGCAACCGCCGTTGCGATCCAGCTGGATATGCCCAAGCCCGTGGCCGAGGCACTCCTCAGCAGCCTGCTCGCCGAGCTACGCCGCGGCATGACCGAGCACTGGTACGACGACCGTTACCGCACCGTGCCGGAGAATCTGCGCAGCCGCCGCATCCTCGACGACTACCCGGCGCTTGCCGGCCACAAACGCACCATCGGAGCGCTAATGGCCGCCCTGGCCGCGCGGCTACGTAAGGCAGTTCCATGACGATACAAGAGAAACTTAGGGGCGAGGTTCTCCGCCGGATCGAGTCCGACTTCGGCCTCAGCACATGCCCGGCATCAACTACATGCACAAGGACAAATGCCCCGCGCACAAGTGCGGCAAAAACACCTTGTACACCTTCCACGAGTCGCCCTGGATGCTGATCTGCGGCCGGCCGAAAGCGTGCAACCACCGCGTCCACGTCAAGGACCTCTACGGCGACCTGTTCAACGACTGGAGCGAGCAGGCACCGGCGACCGCCAAAGAGCCTACCGCCACCGCCCGCGCCTACCTGCAGTTTGCCCGGGGCTTTCGCCTTGAGCTCATCGACTGCTGATTCATTCAAGAGAACTACTGGAGCCGCGACATCAACGTCGGCAGTGCCACCGTCCGCTTCCCCCTGAACAAGGGCGGCTATTGAGAACGCCTGATCTACCGCCCCGAGCGCTTCGGCAAGCAGAAGGCCCGCTTCAAGCCCGGTGAGAGCTATAAGGGCGTCTGATGGTGCCCGCCGTCGCTCAACCAGGTGGAGGTCGACGAGCTGTTCATCGTAGGGTGCATCTTCGACGCCATCTCCCTGCTGCACCACGACACCCCTGCCGTCTCCATGATGAGCAGCGCTCCTTTCCCCAAGGAATCGCTCCGCTCCCTCAAGAATGCCTGCCAGGACGCGGATAGGCGCCTACCTCGCCTGGTCAGGGCGCTGGACAACGAGCCGGTTGCCAAGGCTGCGACCTGTACTGCCCGGCCAAGGCACTGGCCTGTGGCAACGGTTCGGAGCGGACCCAACACCCGGTGGAGTTGTTCGGTGAAGACTGGAACCACGAGGTTACAGCGTCTGAATCAGAGGCAAGCGAGGTACCGTCCTTCTCTTGCGCGAACAATGACAAACCTTGAAATGCTTTCCTTCGATGCGTTATAGCTAAAAAGGCATCCATAAAGAAAAGAGGCATTACAAGCCCCCATGTACGAGATCACACGTATCTATCGGTCCCATGGCCCGCTTGCCGGTTTGCTCGGCAAGGCCACCGGGCCCTTCCCTGCCGTTGTCCGCTCCACCCTCGGCTGTTCTCCACTTTCGACATTGTTCCACACCCTGTCGATCCCGCCTCGGGACATGCTGCTGGCGCACAAGCGCAAGCGCCCCGTGCCTCCGCCTGCCTGCTGACACCTGAAGCCTTCGCCCATCCACAGCCCTAGGCCCATGCCATTCGGGGTTGGGGAGGTCTTGCCTTTGATTTGTGTTAACAGGACATCTTCATGACTATTCGTGTCGCCATCATCGGCGCCGGCCCGTCTGGCCTGGCGCAACTGCGTGCTTTCCAATCCGCCCATGCCCAGGGCGCACCCATGCCCGAGATCGTCTGCTTCGAGAAGCAGGCCGACTGGGGTGGCATGTGGAACTACACCTGGCGTACTGGCCTGGACGAGCACGGCGAGCCGGTTCACGGCAGCATGTATCGCTACCTCTGGTCGAACGGGCCGAAGGAATGCCTGGAGTTCGCCGACTACAGCTTCGATGAGCATTTCGGCCGGCCCATTTCCTCGTACCCCCCCCGCGAGGTGCTGTGGGATTACATCCAGGGTCGGGTGAAAAAAGCCGATGTGCGCCAGTACATCCGCTTCAACACCGTGGTCAAGGCGGTGCGCTTCGACGCCGAGCGCCGCACCTTCACCGTTACGGCCCACGACTATGCCGCAGGCCAGGGCATCGAGCAGGCGTTCGACTACGTGGTGGTGGCCAGCGGGCATTTCTCGACGCCGAATGTACCGTCGTTCCCGGGCTTCGAGCGGTTCTCGGGGCGCATCCTGCATGCTCACGATTTCCGCGATGCGTTGGAGTTCGCCGGTAAGGATGTGCTGATCGTCGGCAGCAGCTATTCGGCCGAGGACATCGGCTCGCAGTGCTACAAGTACGGCGCTCGCTCGATCACCAGCGCCTACCGCACGCAGCCCATGGGCTACCAATGGCCCAAAGGCTGGGAGGAGCGGCCGCAACTGCAACGCGTCGAGGGTGATGTGGCGTATTTCGCCGATGGCTCCAGCAAGCGGGTGGATGCGATCATCCTGTGCACCGGCTACCAGCACCACTTCCCATTCCTGCCCGACGAGCTGACCCTGCGCACCAACAATCGCCTGTGGCCGCTGGGCCTGTACCAGGGCGTGGTGTGGGAGGCCAACCCGCAGTTGATGTACCTGGGCATGCAGGACCTGTGGTACAGCTTCAACCTGTTCGACGCCCAGGCCTGGTTCGCCCGCGACGTGATGCTCGGCCGCATCCGCCTGCCCGACCACGCCACCATGCAGGCCGACAGCGCCCGCTGGCGCGCCGAGGAGGAGGCCTTAGAAAGCACTGCGTCGATGTATGAATTCCAGGGCCGGTATATCCAGCACCTGATCAGCCAGACCGACTACCCAAGCTCCGATATCGATGCAGTCAACCGCATCTTCCTCAAATGGAAGAACGACAAGAAGCACGACATCATGGGTTACCGCGACCGCTCCTACCGCTCGGTGATGACCGGCACCGCCGCCGTGCCCCATCACACGCGCTGGCTGCAGGCGCTGGACGACTCGCTGGAGGAATACCTGCGCGAGACTGCCGAGCCGGGTGACGTCCGCGCCCTGAGGTCGGACAAGGGCTGAATCCGACTCGGCTGCTGCAGGGCAACGAGGTGCCGCGCCTCACTGCCCCTGCAGCACCTTGAGCGCAGCCTCGGCCAGGAACCCCGAACGGCTTTTCTGTTCGGGGTGGTTCTTCACGTAGGCATCGATCCGGTTCAGCAGATAGGCCGGCAAGGTGATATTGAGTTTTTCCGCCTTGCCCAGGTAACGGGTGATATCGATGTCGACCAGTGCCCAGGTACAACCGGCAAAGGCTGGGTTGGCCGCGTGCACGGTGACCTTGCTGGCCTTGGGGATTTCCCGTTCATCCTGCGCGAGCAGTTCCAGGTGCCCCTCGATGGCCTCGCGGGCCATGGCCATGGCGTCGTCCAGATCCTCGCCTGCCGAGAAGCAACCCGGTATATCCGGTACCTCGACGCCCCAGGCATGGCTGTCGTCGCCGTGGAAGATCGCAATAGGGAAAAGCATGTGCGTATAACTCCTGGTTCAGCTGGCGTACTTGATCTGTGCTTGGCGCAGCACGCTGGCGATCGTGGCCGGCAGTAGGTCCTTCTTGGGATGAGGAATCGTCACCAAGCCTTTCTTGCAGGAATGCTTGAAGTGATGGTGGCTCCCCCGGCTTCGCACCAGGTACCAACCGTCGGCTTCTATGAGTGAAATCAATTCGCGGCTGTTCACGACCTTTCCTTGGCCAGCCGAACGGTGGTTATTATAACCACCGATACGGAGTTATCAACACCATACCCACCATGAAGGGGGCTGCTCCAAGGAGCAAGTATGCCGAGCGCTTTGGCTCCATGGCCGAAAGAAGTGATGCACGACCTTGCCGTCGACCTGGCATCTCCGGCGCTCTGCTTCACGGGTCAGGTAACAGTCTTTTACCGAAACCCCTGGTTTTCCCCGCGCGGCCTTTGCCTATCCTAGGTCGGGTCATCCCGTCAGCGATGGACCCATGAAACACGCATTCTCCGCCCGCTACGCTTGCCTGGCCGCCTGCCTGCTGTTCACCTTCGCCAGCCTTCCATTCCTCGCCCAGCACGCCTGGATCTGGCCGTTCACGCTGGTAACGGCGCTGCTCAGCCTGGTCGGCCTCAACGACCTGCGTCAGAGCCACCACGCGGTGCGGCGCAACTACCCGATCCTGGGCAATATCCGCTACCTGATCGAGACCATCCGCCCGGAAATCCGCCAGTACCTGATCGAAGGCGACGACGACAAGTTGCCCTTCTCTCGGTCACAACGTTCGCTGGTGTATGCCCGGGCCAAGAACGAAAGCGCGGAAAAGGCCTTCGGTACGCTCAACGATGCCTACAAGCCTGGCTTCGAGTTCATCAGCCATTCGATGCTGCCGGTGGCAACCCTGGACCCAGCCTCGTTTCGCATCGCCATCGGCGGCCCGCAGTGCCGGCTGCCTTATTCGGCGTCGATCTTCAACATCTCGGCCATGAGCTTCGGGGCCCTGAGCGCCAATGCCATCGGGGCCTTGAACAAAGGCGCACGCCTGGGCCGATTCGCCCATGACACCGGTGAGGGCAGCATCAGCCCCTATCACCGGGCGCACGGTGGCGACCTGATCTGGGAGATCGGCAGCGGCTACTTCGGCTGTCGTACCGAAGAGGGCCGCTTCGACCCGGCGCGCTTCGCCGAGCAGGCACGCGACCCGCAGGTGAAGATGATCGAGATCAAGCTCAGCCAAGGTGCCAAGCCGGGCCATGGCGGCATTCTGCCGGGGCACAAGGTCAGCCCGGAGATTGCCGCCACCCGGGGCGTTCGAGTCGGCGAGAACTGTATTTCGCCTGCCGCCCACAGCGCCTTCCGCACGCCGGTGGAGCTGTTGCAGTTCATCGGTCGCCTGCGCGAACTGTCCGGCGGCAAGCCCGTGGGCTTCAAGTTCTGTCTGGGCCACCCCTGGGAGTTCATGGGGATCGCCAAGGCCATGCTGGCCACCGGCATCACCCCGGACTTCATCGTCGTCGATGGCAAGGAAGGTGGCACGGGCGCAGCGCCCAGGGAGTTCAGCGACAACATGGGCGT
This sequence comes from Pseudomonas sp. NY15356, assembly GCF_048068175.1. Classification (NCBI taxonomy): domain Bacteria; kingdom Pseudomonadati; phylum Pseudomonadota; class Gammaproteobacteria; order Pseudomonadales; family Pseudomonadaceae; genus Pseudomonas; species Pseudomonas sp. NY15356. The sequence goes on from NZ_JBLUPW010000023.1 coordinate 7,629, forward strand.
GCCGATGCGCGAAGGGCTGATGTTCGTGCACAACACCCTGGTGGGCCTGAACCTGCGTGATCGCATTCGCATCGGCGCGGCGGGCAAGATCGTCAGCGCCTTCGACATCGCCAGCGTGCTGGCCATCGGCGCGGACTGGGTCAATTCTGCCCGCGGCTTCATGTTCGCCATCGGCTGCATCCAGTCGCAGAGCTGCCACACCAACAAGTGCCCCACCGGGGTCGCCACCCAGGACCCGCTGCGCCAGCGCGCGCTGGTGGTGCCGGAGAAGGCCGAGCGGGTGGCCAGCTTTCATCGCAACACCTTGCATGCCCTGGCCGAGATGCTTGCGGCGGCGGGCCTCGAGCACCCGTCGGAGCTCAAGCCCAATCACCTGGCGCGGCGTATCAGCCCTAGCCAGATCAGCCTGTTTTCCGAGCTGCATCAGTTTCTCAAACCGGGCGAGTTGCTCAGTGACTCGATCGAGAGCGAGTTCTATGGGCGGATGTGGCGGATGGCGCGTAGTGACAGTTTTGCACCGCAAGCGGGAGAAGCGGCGCCGATAGCGGCTATGACACGCCGTGAGGAAACGACTCCCGCATAAGGGCCGCTGCGCGCCCCAATCGCGGGACAAGCCCGCTCCCAAAAAAACTGCGCAAGCGCTTAGGTTCCTGTGGGATTAGAAACTCAAAAAGAAAAGCCCCGGACGAGCCGGGGCTTTCGAGACACGCTCAGGATCAGAAGATGCTGATCGGGTACTCGACGAATACGCGGACTTCGTTGCCGTCGTCGTTGTAGCCGTTCTGGCGAACTGCGGTATTGGTGCGTACGAAGGAGCTACGCAGCTTGACCGACAGGTCCTTGGCCGGGCCTTCCTGGACGACGTAGCGGATCTGGTTGAAGATCTCGCGTTCCTTGCCCTCGCCGAAGCCCTGCGGGTTGGCCGCGTTGCGGGTGTTGATGTTGTCACCCACTACATAGGCGACCTTGTAGGTCAGGCCTGGAATACCGAAGGCACCGAAGTCCAGGCCGTAGCCCAACTGCCAGGAGCGTTCGTCCTCGGCGTTGAAGTCGGACCAGTAGGAGTTGGCCAGGTAGATGGTCGAACCACCGTCACCCACGCCACCACGGTTCTGGTACCAGCCGTAGTTGTAGCCAGTGTCACCGGTGCTGCGCTGGTGCGCCAGGGTGATCGAGTGCGGGCCGAAGGCGTAGGTGGCAGCGAGGCTCCAGATGGTGTTGGAGTCGCCGTTCAGGCCGGCGGCACGTACGTATTTGTTGTCGATGTCCGACTTGTAGCCGTTGAAGTCCAGGGTCAGGGACTGGTCGGCCGCGATCGGGAAGACGTAGTTCAGGCCCAGGTAGTGCTTCTTCATCACATCTTCGTTGTCGGCGGTGTACAGCGCCGCGGTGAAGTTGTCGGTGAACTTGTAGCTACCGCCGAACACGTTGATCGACTTCAGGCCACCGCTGTCACGGCCCTCGGCGCTCTTGCGCGCCTCCTGGGTGAAGCGACCGGCGTTCAGCTCCAGGCCCTTGATCTCCTTGGAAGTGATCAGGGTGCCGGTGAAGCTCTCTGGCAGCAGGCGGGCGTCGTCGTATTGCAGCACGGGCAGGGCCGGCATCTGGTCACCGTACTTGAGCACGGTGTTGGAAACACGGAACTTCACTGCCGCGCCGCCACGGGCGAGGTTGTGCGGGGAGTTGGTCGGTGCGGTGTCGCTCGGCTTGAAGAAGTCGACGCCAGCGCCACCATTGTGGCCCTTGCCGCCGTCCAGGCGGATGGCGTACAGGCCGAAGGCATCGACGCCCACGCCCACGGTGCCCTGGGTGAAGCCGGAGTTGAAGGTGCCGATGAAGGCCTGGCCCCACTCGATCTGGTCGTCGGTGCCATGCTTCTTGTCGCGATTGATGTAAGCGTTGCGCAGAAGGACGTTGGCGTGGCTGTCCTCGATGAAGCCCTTGCTTTCGGCCTGCTCGTTGGCCTGGGCCTGGGTCGCGGCGATCATCGCCAGTGCGACCAGGCTGATCCTGGTTTTCAACATCTTGTTTTCCTTATTTCTTAATCAAAAACGCTCTGCAATTTGACGCCAGGAACCAACGCCCCTTCGTAGGTTCGACGCTATGCGGATCCAAACTGAAAGGCCCGCCATGGTCGGGAGCGGGCCTTGTCCAGCAGCATGGCCAAGTCATGGCCAGCAGGCGTTGAACGAATCCTATCTGCCCCTGCTTCGGAATGTCAAAAAATCGTGAAATACAATTTGTTATAACGAAATTCCTGTCTTCATCAGAGCATTTCCAGACAGATCCAAGCGGCTTTAGGAATTTTCCTCTATCGATGAAGGCGCGACGATGCAAGCTATTTCGCACATGGCAAATTTGCTCCAGGCCGCCTTCCCAAAGTAGGTAATGGCGCCCTCAGGCATCGACACGGGCATTTTTTACAAAATGAAACACATGTAAAGACATATCCTGACAAATATCTGGGCAATTGCTAATAACTCGCATTAACATCCGCACCCTTTTTTCATTTACCTTGTTCGCGGATGTACCCATGTTCGTTCCTTGTCACCTTTCACGCCTGACCCTGGGCTTGTCGCTGATCTGCGGCGCAGGCCTGGCCAGCGCCGCTACCACTGTCCTGCCGGAACTGTCGGTCACCGCCGACCGCGAGCGGGAAGAGGACAACCCGCAGGTTCGCGAAGTCAGCACCGCCACGCGCACCTCGACCCCGGTACGCGACGTGCCCCAGGCCATCGACACGGTGAAGACCCGCAACAGCCTGGACTACGGCCACGACAGCCTGGGCAAGGCGCTCGAAGGTATTCCCAACGTCAGCAGCGGCGCCGACACCCGCTTCGACAGCCTGCGCATCCGCGGCTTCGACGCCAGCAATGACTTCTACCTGGACGGTGTGCGCGACGACAGCCAGTACGTGCGCGACCTGCATAACATCGAACGGGTCGAGGTGCTCAAGGGTCCCGCCGCGGTGCTCTATGGCCGCGGCAGCCAGGGCGGTATCGTCAACCGGGTGAGCAAGGCGCCGGAGCATGGCCGCCGCTCGAGCATCGAAGCCCAAGGCGGCAGCCAAGACCTGCGCAGCCTGTATGCCGACCTCAGCGCCGACCCGACCGATACCCTCAGCCTGCGCCTGAACCTGGGCAACCAGGACAACAACAGTTTCCGCGACGGCATCGACGGCAGCCGCCAATTGTTCGCACCGTCCATGAGCTGGCAGCTGACGCCCGAGCTGAACTGGCTGGTGCAATACGAGTACAGCCGCTACAACCGCACGCCCGACCGAGGCATCCCCGGCAACCCATTGACCGGCCGGCCCGCCGATGTCAGCCGCCACACCACCTATGGCGATACCCAGCGCGATTACATCGACGACCGTGCGCAGACGCTGCGCTCGCGCCTGAACTACGCACTCAGCGATCAGTGGCAACTGCGCCACACGCTGAGCCTGTTCACTCTGGAAAGCGACTTCGACAACACCTACCAGACCGCCTACAACCCCAGCACCGGCCTGGTCAGCCGCCAGCGCTGGCAGCAGGACCTGAGCACCCGCAACCTGTTCAACACCGTAGAGCTGGAAGGCCACGTGCACACCTACGGGCTCGAACACACGTTGCTGGTAGGCCTGGAAGTGGGCGAGCAGCGGCGCAATTCGCTGCTGCATTCGGGCGTCGGCGTTCCCGCGGTGCCGTTGTCCGGCGCTACCGGCGGGCACCAGCACAGCGGTGCGATGAAGGTTTTCAGCGATAACCATACCGATGTGCAAAGCGCCGGCCTGTACCTGCAGGACCAGGTCCGCCTGAACGACCAATGGCAACTGCTCGCCGGCGTGCGCTTCGACCGCTTCGAAGTCGAAACCACCAGCAAGCTGAAGAACCTCACCGAGAAGCAGGAAAGTACCAGCACCAGCCCTCGCCTGGGCGTGGTCTATTCGCCCTGGCGCGACCACTCCTTCTATGCCTCCTGGAGCAAGACCTTCTCACCGGTCGGCGGCGGCCTGATCGGCATCACGCCCGGTGCGCCCGGCAACAGCAACGATGCGGGCCCAGAGCTGACCCGGCAGAAGGAGATCGGAGTCAAGAGCGACTGGTTCGATGAACGCCTGAGCACCACCCTGGCCCTCTATGAACTGGAGCTGTACAACCGCCGCACCCGCGACCCGAACAACCCGGACCTTATCCAGCTCAGCGGCCTGCAACGCTCGCGCGGCATCGAGCTGACTGCCATGGGCAACCTGGTCGGCAACTGGTATGTGCGCGGTGGCATCGGCTTGCAGGATGCGACCATCGTCAAGGACAACAACGGCCAGCAAGGCAATCGCATCAATGATGTGGCCAAACGCAACGGTAGCCTGTTCGTCACCTGGAAGCCCGAGCTTGGCTGGTACGCTGAGACCGGCCTGACACTGGTGGGCGAGCGCTATGCCGACACCCAGAACACCGTCATGATGCCGGGGTATGGCCGCTGGGATGCCCTGGCCGGCTATCGGACCCGTGATTGGGATGTGCGGGCGGCCTTGAGCAACATCACCGACAAGACCTACTACAGTTCGGCGACCAGTGCCGGGCAGATCCAGTTCGGTGATCCGCGCAGCCTGGTGGTGACGGGGACCTACACGTTCTGATGAGGGGCTTTGGGGGCGCTGTGCGCCCCATCGCGGGGCAAGCCCGCTCCCACAATGGGGGTGATCAATGCCAAACCGCGATCAACGCCTCGAGCTCGGCATCGCTGAGCAGCCCGTGCGGGTATCGCCCATCCAGCAGCCGAATCGGGTCGGTCGCTGCGGCCTGGGTGTTTCCCTGCTGCCTCAACCATTGCGCCAGGCGCCGGAACGACTCAGGATCCATCGCCGAACGGGAAATAGACGACTCGCTTGCTGCATTCATGTCCACACGCTCTCCTGGGGCCTCTGAGCGCCTAACGTACTGGCCTTTTGTTACAGAAAGGCATCGCCTTATCCCTTTGAAACCCATGAAAAAAACGAAATAAAAAAGGGCCACCCCCTGCCAAGGAAAGTGGCCCTGAAACGCTTGCTGCAATCAGTCGCGGCTTAGATATTCGGCATCTTCTGCCAGACCTTCGGGCGGAAGAACAACGTCTCCCCGCGCGCCAGCCCGGTCAGGCTGTCGTGGTCCTTCACCACCTCGGCTTCGATCAACTCGCTCTGCCCCGGCACCTTCAAGGTGACACGCGTGGTCGCACCCAACGGCCGGATGTCGCGCACCTCGGCGGCCTGGTGGCCTTCGGTCTCATGCCGCGACAGCGACACCTCATGGGGGCGGAACAGCACATGCTGGCCTTCGCTCAGGCTCAGCCGGTTGGAATCACCCAGGAAGTGGTAGACGAAATCGTTGGCCGGGTTTTCGTACACCTCGCCCGGCGAGCCGATCTGCTCGATCACGCCCTTGTTCATCACCACGATGCGGTCGGCCACTTCCATGGCCTCTTCCTGGTCGTGGGTCACGAACACCGAGGTCAGGTTGATGTCTTCGTGCAGGCGCGCCAGCCAACGGCGCAACTCCTTGCGCACCTTGGCATCGAGGGCACCGAACGGCTCGTCGAGCAGTAGCACCTTGGGCTCCACCGCCAGAGCGCGGGCCAGGGCGATACGCTGGCGCTGGCCGCCGGAAAGCTGCTCGGGGTAGCGGTCGGCGAGCCAGTCGAGCTGGACCATGTTCAACAGTTCATGGACCTTCTCGGCGATGCGGCTTTCGCTCGGGCGCTCGCCCTTAGGCTTCATGCGCAGGCCGAAGGCAACGTTGTCGAACACGCTCATGTGGCGGAACAGGGCGTAGTGCTGGAACACAAAACCGACATTGCGATCACGCACATCGTGGCCGGAGACATCCTCGCCATGGAACACGATGCTGCCCTGGTCGGGCGTCTCGAGGCCGGCGATGATCCGCAGCAGGGTGGTCTTGCCGCAGCCCGAAGGGCCGAGCAGGGCCACCAGCTCGCCGCTGTTGATATCCAGGTTGATGTTGTCCAGGGCCTGGAAGGCGTTGAAGCGCTTGCTGACGTTACGAACTTCGATCGACATGAATTATTCCTCCGCTGCGCCGTGGCGCAGGCGGTTAATACGGTTCTCGCTCCACTGCTTGAGCAGCAGGATGAAGAGCGCCAGGATCAGCAGCAGGCTGGCCACGCTGAAGGCCGCGACATGGTTGTACTCGTTGTAGAGGATCTCCACGTGCAGCGGCAGGGTGTTGGTGACACCGCGGATATGGCCGGACACCACCGACACCGCGCCGAACTCGCCCATCGCCCGCGCCGTGCACAGCACCACGCCATAGATCAGGCCCCACTTGATGTTCGGCAGGGTCACATGCCAGAACATCTGCCAGCCATTGGCGCCCAACAGGCGCGCGGCCTCTTCTTCCTGGGTGCCCTGCTCCTGCATCAGCGGGATCAGCTCGCGGGCGACGAAGGGAACGGTGACGAAGATGGTCGCCAGGACGATGCCCGGCAAGGCGAAGACGATCTGGATATCGTGGTCCTGCAGCCACGGCCCGAATAGGCCCTGGGCGCCGAACATCAGGACGTATACCAGGCCCGCGATCACCGGCGAGACCGAGAATGGCAGGTCGATCAGGGTGACCAGTAGGCTCTTGCCCCGGAAGTTGTACTTGCTCACGCACCATGCGGCGCTGACGCCGAACACCAGGTTCAGCGGCACCGAGATGGCCACGGCGAGCAAGGTCAGCTTCAGGGCCGAAAGCGCGTCAGGCTCGAAGATCGCCTCGAAGAAGGTACCGAAGCCGTTCTTCAACGCCTGGGACACCACGATGAACAGCGGCAGCAGCAGGAACAGCACGAACACCAGCCAGGCCAGGCCGATCAATACGCGGCGCGAGGTGGCGCTGCCCCTGCGGGCAGCGTTGGCCGCAGCGGCGGCGCCAAGGGATGAACTGGACATCTACCGGGCCTCCTTCATGGGGTTTCGATACGGCGCTGCAGCAGGTTGATCAGCAGCAGCAGGATGAAGGAAACCACCAGCATCAGCACGCCGATGGCGGTGGCGCCGGTGTAGTCGTACTGGTCCAGCTTGACCATGATCAACAGCGGCAGGATCTCGGTCTTCATCGGCATGTTGCCGGCAATGAAGATTACCGAGCCGTACTCGCCCACGCCACGGGCAAACGCCAGGGCGAAGCCAGTCAGCCAGGCGGGCAGCAGCGCCGGCGCCAGCACATGGCGGAACACCTGCAACGGCTTGGCGCCCAGGCAGGCGGCAGCCTCTTCGACTTCCCGCGGGATATCGGCCAAAACCGGCTGTACCGTGCGCACCACGAACGGCAGGGTGACGAAGGTCAGCGCGAGGGTGATGCCCAGCGGGGTGTAGGCGATCTTGAAGCCCAGGTCGGTGGCGAACTGCCCCACCCAGCCGGCCGGTGCGTACAGCGCCGTCAGGGCGATACCCGCCACCGCCGTGGGCAGGGCGAACGGCAGGTCGATCATCGCGTCGATGACCTTGCGCCCCGGAAATTCATAACGTACCAGCACCCAGGCCAGCAGGGTGCCGATCACACCGTTGATGAGGGCAGCGAACAGCGCAGTGCCGAAGCTCAGTTTCAACGCAGCGAGTACCCGTGGCGCGCTGACCACGGCCCAGAACTGATCCCAGGTCAGCTGTGCGGCATGCACGAACATGGCAGCCAGCGGTATGAGCACAATCAGGCTGAGGTACACCAAGGTGTAGCCCAGCGTCAGCCCGAAGCCGGGTATGACGGGGGAAATACGACGTGACATAAAGGTCCCTGGTTGAACGCACGAAGCCCGGGATCAACCCCGGGCCGGTGCAAGCTTCTGAATCCTGGGGCCGCAAAGCGGCCCCGCGTTTCCTTGGCGATCACTGTGCCTGATAGATCTGGTCGAACACACCGCCATCATTGAAGAACTTCGGCTGTGCAGTCTTCCAGCCCCCGAAGTCCTTGTCGATGGTCACCAGCTCCAATTTCGGGAATTGCTTGCCGAACTCCGCTGCGACCTTCTCGTCACGTGGGCGGTAGAAATTCTGCGCAGCGATCGTCTGCCCAGCCGGGCTGTACAGGTGCTTGAGGTATTCAGTGGCGATCGCTGTGTTGCCCTTCTTCTCGGCGTTCTTGTCCACCACCGCCACCGGCGGTTCGGCGAGGATCGACAGGGACGGCACGACGATCTCGAATTTGTCGCTGCCGCCGTCTTCCTTCAATGCCAGGAATGCCTCGTTCTCCCAGGCCAGCAGCACATCGCCCTGGCCGTTGTTGACGAAGGTGATGGTCGAGCCCCGAGCGCCTGTATCGAGCACCGGCACATGCTTGAACAGCGCCTGCACGTATTCCTTGGCCTTGTCCTCGCTACCGCCGGTCTTCAGGCCATAGGCCCAGGCCGCCAGGAAATTCCAGCGGGCACCGCCGGAGGTCTTGGGGTTGGGGGTGATGACGGAGACATCCGGCTTGATCAGGTCGCCCCAGTCCTTGATGCCCTTGGGGTTGCCCTTGCGCACCAGGAACACGATGGTCGAGGTGTAGGGCGTGCTTGCCTCCGGCAGGCGGCTTTGCCAGTCGGCGGGCAGGCTCTTGCCGAGCTTGGCCACTTCGTCGATGTCACCCGCCAGGGCCAGGGTCACCACGTCGGCGCGCAGGCCATCGATCACGGCCCGCGCCTGCTTGCCCGAGCCGCCGTGGGATTGCTGGATCTTCACCCTGTCGTCTGGGTGCGTGGTCTGCCAGTGCTTGATGAATTCGGCGTTGTACTGCTGGTACAGCTCACGGGTCGGGTCGTAGGACACGTTCAACAGTTCGTAGTCCTTGGCGATCGCGGAACCGGCAAAAACGGCACTGGCCAGGGCGGCAAGCGCATAACGGCGGATGGACATGGTGAAGCTCCCGATTGGCATTTTTCTAGTTTGTAGGTGATGCGCGGTCAGCCGGACTTGTTGCCGGGCTGCTGCAGGCGGAACTTCTCCTTGCGCTCGATCTGCACGACCTGGGCGTTGTGCACGGTGATCTCTACCGCGCCGAAACGCAGGTCACGCAGGGCGCTCTGGATCTCACGCAGAATGGTGGCTTCGTCCTGGCCGTCGATGCTACGCACAGATGCACTCATGCTCGTTCTCCTTGTCAATGAAGTGCCGGGCAGAGGAAGGGGATTGCGCCTGGCTTGAGGGCAATCTTAGAGAGCGGCTTTTATTCTGAAAAATACTGTTTAAGAATTTTTATATAACCATTTTCGAAGATCCTTTTGTAGGAGCGGCCTTGCGCCGCGATGGGGCGCGAAGCGGCCCTGAAACCAGCTAACACGGTTCATCAGATATACCGAGCAAACTGGATTCAGGGCCGCTTCGCGCCCCATCGCGGCACAAGGCCGCTCCACAAGTGGGCGCGTTGTGGTCAGGCTTTTTCCGGCTCGCGGATCTTGTACCAGGCCACATACAGCGCCGGCAGGAACAGCAGCGTCAGCAGCGTTGCACTGATGATGCCGCCGATCATGGCGTAGGCCATCGGCCCCCAGAACACTTCCCGGGCGATCGGGATCATACCCAGGCTGGCCGCCGCGGCGGTGAGCAGGATCGGCCGGCGCCGGTGGTTGGTGGCCTCCACCACCGCATCCCAGGGCGAAAGGCCTTGCTCGCGGAATTCGTCGATCTGGGTGACCAGGATCACCGAGTTGCGGATGATGATGCCGGCCAGGGCGAGGATGCCGAGGATCGCCACGAAGCCCATGGGCGTACCCGTGGGCACCAAGGCCAGCACCACGCCGATCAACCCCAGCGGCGCCACACTGACCACCAGGAACAGCTTCTGCACGCTGTGCAGCTGGATCATCAGGAAGGTCGCCATGAGGAACAGCATCAGCGGGATGACCTTGGCGATCGGCCCCTGGGCCTTGCTGCTTTCCTCCACCGTACCGCCGGTGGCCACTTCATAGCCGGCCGGCAGCTGGCTGGCGAATTCGTCGATCTTCGGCTTGAGCTGGGCCACCAGGTCAGTGGGCTGGATGTCGCCGTTGACCGAGGCCTTGATGGTGATGGTCGGCTTGCGGTCGCGACGCCATACCAAGGGCTGTTCCAGTTCATACCGCACCGTGGCGAACGCCAGCAGCGGGATCGAGGTGCCGTTGGGGGTGAGGATCTGCAGGTTCTGCAAGGTGTCGGGCGAACCGCGCTCGCTGTCTTCGGCGCGGGCGACCACGTTGATCAGGTAGATGTTGTCGTTGACCTGGGTGACCGGCACACCGCTGACGATGCTGTTCATCACGTTGGCCACGTCCTCGGACGACAACCCCAGCTGGCGTGCCTTGTCCTGGGCGATCTCGACCCGCAGCACCTTACCTGGCTCGTTCCAGTCGTAGATCATCTCGCCGATATGCTCGTTGGCATCGAGTAGGGTCGCAAGCTCGATGGCATGCCGGCGCACCTGGTCGATGTCCTTGCCGCTGACCCGGTACTGGATCGGCCGGCCTACTGGCGGGCCCATCTCCAGCGACTGGACGTTGGTGCCGATACCAACGAAGTCCTCGCGCAGGCGCTTCTGCAGGCGCGCCATCAGTTCGCCCCGCTCGTCCAGGCCTTTGCTGACGATCACGAACTGGGCGTAGTAGGGGTTTTGCAACTGCTGGTCCAGCGGCAGGTAGAAGCGGATCGCGCCCTGGCCGATGTAGGTGCTCCAGCGCTCGATGGTCGGGTCGCCCTTGAGGGTCGCTTCGAAGCGGTCGACCACCTTGCGGGTTTCCTCGATCGAGGCGTTCTGCGGCAGGTTGAGGTCGACGAGGATCTCCGGGCGATCGGAGGACGGGAAGAACTGATTCTGCACGAAGCGCATGCAGAACACCGACAGCACGAACAACACGATGGTGCCGATCACGGTCAGCCAGCGGTTGCGCATGCACCACAACAGGCCATGCTCGAACGCCCGGCCCACACGCCCGGGCTCGGCCTCATGGGCCTTGAGCTTGTTGCTGTTGAGGATATGCACGCCCAGCACCGGGGCGAAGAACACCGCCACCACCCAGGACACCAGCAGCGCCACCGCGATCACCGCGAACAGGGTGTAGGTGTATTCGCCGGCGGAGCTGGCGTTGAGCCCGATTGGCACGAAGCCGGCCACGGTCACCAAGGTACCGGTCAGCATGGGGAAGGCCGTCGAGGTATAGGCGAAGGTCGCCGCCTGCTCCTTGCTCTCGCCCATCTCCAGGCGCGTGACCATCACTTCCACGGTGATCATCGCGTCATCCACCAGCAGGCCCAGGGCGATGATCAACGCCCCGAGGGAAATCCGCTGCATGGTGATGCCGCTGTACTCCATGAACACGAAGACCATGGCCAGCACCAGCGGGATGGAGCAGGCCACCACCAGGCCCGCGCGGACGCCTAGGCTGACGAAACTCACCGCCAGCACGATCACCACCGCCTCGAACAGGGCACTGGTGAAGCCGCCGACCGCCTGCTTGACCACCACCGCCTGGTCCGACACGGTGTGCACACCGATACCTACCGGCAGGTCGTTGATCACCCGGTCCATTCGCGCCTTGAGCCGCTGGCCGAACACCTGGATATTGCCACCTGCCTTCATACCGATGGCCAGGCCGATCGCGTCCTGCCCGTTGTAGCGGAACATCGGCGACGGTGGGTCGACATAGCCGCGCTCGATGTCGGCGATATCGGCCAGGCGGAAGAAGCGGTCGTTGATCCGCAAGTTGACGGTCTGAAGGTCTTTTTCCGAGGCGAACTGCCCGGTGGTGCGCACCGAGATGCGCTCGGGGCCGGCCTCGATGACCCCGGCCGGCGTCACGGCGTTCTGCGATTGCAGGGCCTGCATGACCTGGCGCTGGTCGATCCCCAGCGCCGCCAGCTTGCGGGTCGAGAAGTTCAGGTAGAGCACTTCGTCCTGGGTGCCGACCATTTCGATCTTGCCGATGTTGGGCACGTCACGGACCTCTGCCCGGGCCTGCTCCACGTAGTCGCGCAGTTGGCGCATGGTCAGGCCGTCGGCGGTAAAGGCATAGATCGAGCCGAACACGTCGCCGAACTCGTCGTTGAAACCTGGCCCCTGGATACCCGATGGGAACTGGCCGCGGATATCCTGGATCTTCTTGCGCACCTGGTACCAGATTTCGGGAATATCCTTGGCCTTGGTGGTGTCGCGCAGGTAGACATAGACCGTGGACTCGCCCGGGCGGGTATAGCTCTTGGTGTAGTCCAGCGAGTCGAGCTCCTCGAGCTTCTTCTCGATGCGGTCGGTGACCTGGTACAGCATCTCGTCCTGGGTCGCGCCAGGCCAACGGGTCTGGATCACCATGGTCTTGATGGTGAAGGACGGGTCTTCCTCTCGCCCAAGGTTGAAGTAGGAGAAGATGCCCATCAGCAGCCCGACGAACATCAGGTACCAGACGAAGGACTGATGCCTGAGCGCCCATTCCGACAGGTTGAAGCTTCCTTTCATTGCGCGTCCTCGTCGAATGCGACCTTCTGGCCGGGCTTGAGGCTGTTGACGCCAGCGGTGACCACACGCTCGCCCGGCTGCACGCCGGACGCCAGGACGATGCTGCTGGCGGTGCGCTCGATCAGGGTGACGTCACGGGTCGCCACGGTCTTCTGTTGCGGGTCGATCACCCATACCTGGGGCTTGCCGGCGCCTTCGAACAAGGCACTGAGCGGCAGCTCGCTGCGCGGGGACACGGCGGAGGTCAGGGTGACGCTGATCGCAGTCCCCAGGTGGAAGGCATCCGGGGTGTTGGCCAGCGTCAGCCGTGCACGCCGGGTACGGGTGGTGGCATCGGCCTGGGGCTCCAGCTCGCGCAGGGTGGCGGTGGTGTTGATGGCGGGGTCGAGTTGCGAGGCGACGGTGAAGGTCAGTGCCTTGCTGAGCTGCTCGGCCAGGGTGATCGGCAGGTCGATCACTGCTTCCTTGACGTCCGGCCGCGCCAGGGTGACCACGGCCTGGCCGGCGCTGACCGTCTGTCCGGCTTCGGCCTGCCAGGCGGTGACCACCGCAGCGTGGTCGGTGCGCAAGGTACTGTAGTCGAGCTGGTCACGGGCCTGGCTGACCGCCGAGCGGGCCTGCTCCAGGGCAGCACCGGTGGTCTTCAGGTCGGTCTGGGCGATGTCCAACTGCGCCTGGGCACCGACGCCGCGGTCGTAGAGCTGTTGCTGCCGGCGCGCATTGGCCTGGGCGTTGATCCACTGCGCCTGGACCCTGGCCAGGTCGCCTTCGGCGGCACGTAGCTGGTTCTGCTGGTCCGTCGGGTCGAGCGTGGCCAAAGTATCGCCCGGCTGCACCTGGGCACCTACGTCAACCCAGCGACGCGCGATGCGCCCTGACACACGAAAGCCCAGGGTGCTCTCGAAACGTGCCTGGATGCTGCCGGCAAAACGGCCCAGCTGGGATTGCACCTGCGGCTCGACCACCACCGACAGCACCGGCCGCACCGGCACGGGGGCTTCTTCATCACTGCTGCACGCAGCCAGCGATACGCCGGCGCACAGCATCAGCAGCAAGCGTTTCATGGTGCGGCTCCTCCGTCCTTGGCATCGACCTTTTCCACCTGCATGCCAGGGTGCAGCAGTTGGCCGCCGCTGACGACGACGGTTTCGCCGCCCTTGAGGCCATCGGCGACCACGATCTTGCCCGTGAGGTACCGCGAAACCTGGACCTTGCGCAGGTCCACCTTGTCGCCCTCGCCCACCACCCATACCGCCGGCTCATGCAGCGCCTTGGTCAGGGCCGACCAGGGCAGCTCGATGCTCGGCCGGCCCTGGGCATTGGCCGTGGCAGTCACCGGTGAGCCCAGCTGCATGCCCGGCGGTACGTTGCGCAAGGCCACCTTGACCTGCACCGTGCCGCTCTGGGCGGACACCGTCGGGGTGATTTCACGTACACGGCCTTCGGCCTTGACCTGGGGGTTGTCCAGCAGGCTCACGATCACGCCTTCGTCGCTGGGAGGTGCCACCAAGAGGGATTCGTAGACATTGAACACCGCATCGCGGTCGCCATCACGGGCCAGGCTGAAGATCGGCATGGTCGCCTGCACCACCTGGCCGACTTCGGCCTGGCGCGCGGTGATCACCCCATCGGCCTCGGACACCAGGGCCGTGTAGCTCAGTTGTTCGCGGGCATTGGCCAGCTGCGCCTGGGCAGCCTTGAGTGCACTCTGGCTGCTGCGCAGGGCCGCTTCAGCAGAATCATACTCGCTCTGGCTGGTATAGCCCTTGGGCAGCAGCTTCTGCTGACGTACGAAGGCGGCGCTGGCCTGGGTCACCCGGGCCTGCTCGGCGAACACCTCGGCCTTGGCCGAGTCGACGGTGTTCTGCAGGTCCTTGGGGTCCAAGCGCGCCAGCACCTGGTTGGCCTTGACGTGGTCACCCACATCGACACTGCGGGAAATGATCTTGCCGCCTACGCGGAACGACAGGTCAGTCTGGACCCGCGCCTGGACATCACCGGTGAGGGTGACCCGGGCGGCGAAATCGGTGGGTTGTACCTGCAGCACGCCGACCCTGGGCAACTCGGCGGCGGATTCTTCCTTGCCACAGCCCGACAGCATGGACAGCAGCCCCAGGCAAACGACCATCAGCGGACGCGCTACCGTCATGCAGGCTCCTTGCTTGTGCCAAATGGATTGAGGGACGCCAGTGAAGCGTAGATCAGGGTTTCACAACTGGCACTGACATGGATCCATCAAAACTTCGGCCTTCCGGATCTTCGCGGGTAAACCCGCTCCCACCGCGTTCGACCCTGTGGGAGCGGGTTTACCCGCGAAGGGCATCCGCTGTGATATCCAGAAACGATCAGCCGCCCAGAGAACGCCGATTCAAGCGCTAATGTTCAGCAAATAGTAAGTTTCAAGGAAGATCACAATGCCCTTGGCCAAATCCCACTTGCTGCGCCGTGGCCGCTTCTCGGAGCCTGGCAGGCTCTATCTGTTGACCACAAATACTCACCAGCGCGAACCGCTGTTTCAGGATTTTCGCCATGCTCGACTGGTCGTCCATTACCTACGTCAGGCAGAACAGGAACAAGCCTGCCGGTCATTGGCGTGGGTGGTGATGCCGGACCATCTACATTGGCTGATCGAGTTGAAGGCAGTGACGCTGAGCACATTGATGCGTAGGTTCAAATCTCGCTCCAGCCGTACATTGCACCAGGACGGGGTCAGGCAGGGGCCGATATGGCAGTGTGGATACCAAGACCGGGCACTGCGGCGGGAAGAGCATGTGATGGATGTAGCCAGGTATATCATTGCCAACCCTTTGCGGGCCGGGCTGGTCAGCAGAATCGGGGACTACCCGCACTGGGATACTGTCTGGTTTTGATTCGGTGCTAAAGCATTCGCGGGTAAACCCGCTCCCACAGACCCGCCACAAGCCTGGAAGCGTGGCGGGTCTGTGGGAGCGGGTTTATCCGCGAATGGCACATCAGGCGGACGCTGCGACCTGGGTCGGGCGCTGGACCTGCGACGACTGTACGTTGGCGGCGGCGCCTTCCTCGATCGCCTGCTGGATAGCGCGGCGACGGCGTTCTTCGGCGCGGCGGCTGAAGTACCAGATCAGGAAGGTCATCAGCGACACCGACAGCAGGATCAGGCTGGCCACGGCGTTGATCTCCGGCTTCACGCCCAGGCGTACGGCGGAGAACACTTCCATCGGCAAGGTGGTCGAGCCCGGGCCGGATACGAAGCTGGCCAGTACCAGGTCGTCCAGCGACAGGGCGAAGGACATCATGCCGCCCGCCGCCAGCGACGGCGCGATCATCGGGATGGTGATCAGGAAGAACACCTTCCACGGCTTGGCGCCCAGGTCCATGGCGGCCTCTTCGATCGACAGGTCCAGCTCGCGCAGGCGCGCCGACACCACCACCGCCACATAGGCAGCACAGAAAGTGGTATGGGCGATCCAGATGGTGACGATGCCGCGCTCCTGCGGCCAGCCGATCATCTGCGCCATGGCCACGAACAGCAGCAGCAGCGACAGACCGGTGATCACCTCGGGCATCACCAGCGGCGCGGTGACCAGGCCACCAAACAGCGTGCGGCCCTTGAAGCGGGTCACCCGGGTCAGCACGAAGGCTGCCAGGGTGCCCAGCGCCACGGCGGCGACCGCGGTATAGCAGGCGATCTCCAGCGAGCGCATCACCGAGCCCATCAACTGGGTGTTGTCGAGCAGGCCGACGTACCATTTCACCGACCAGCCGCCCCACACCGTCACCAGCTTCGAGGCGTTGAACGAATAGATCACCAGGATCAGCATCGGCAGGTAGATGAACAGCAAGCCGAGCACCAGCATCAGCTTGGAGAAACTGAAGCGCTTCATGCCCTGCCCTCCATTTCTTTGGCCTGGCTGCGGTTGAACAGCAGGATGGGCACGATCAGGATCGCCAGCATCACCACCGCCAGGGCGGATGCCACCGGCCAGTCACGGTTGTTGAAGAATTCCTGCCACAGCACCTTGCCGATCATCAGGGTCTCCGGGCCGCCGAGCAGTTCCGGGATCACGAACTCGCCCACCACCGGGATGAACACCAGCATGCAACCGGCGATGATGCCGTTCTTCGACAGCGGTACGGTGATCTTCCAGAAGCTGTTGAACGTGCTCGAACCCAGGTCGCTGGCCGCCTCGAGCAGGCTCGGGTCGTGCTTGACCAGGTTGGCGTACAGCGGAAGGATCATGAACGGCAGGTACGAATAGACCACGCCGATGTACACCGCCAGGTTGGTATTGAGGATCTGCAGGGGCTGGTCGATCAGGCCGGTCCACAACAGGAAGCCATTGAGCAGGCCGTTGTTGCTGAGGATGCCCATCCACGCATAGACGCGGATCAGGATCGCAGTCCAGGTAGGCATCATGATCAGCAGCAGCAGGACGGTTTGCGTCTCCTTGCGTGCGTTGGCGATGGCGTAGGCCATCGGGTAGCCGATCAGCAGGCACAGCAGGGTGCTGAAGAACGCCATCTTCAGCGAGCCGAGGTAGGCCGAGATGTACAGCTCGTCCTCGGTCAACAGGCCGTAGTTGGCCATGTTGAGCACCAGCTGGATCTTGTCCTCGACGTAGCTGTAGATCTCCGTGTAGGGCGGGATCGCCACGTCGGCTTCGGCGAAGCTGATCTTCAACACGATGAAGAACGGCAGCATGAAGAACAGGAACAGCCAGATGAACGGCACGCCGATCACCAGGTGGCGGCCCTCCGGGGTTACCTTGTTGAGCGCTCGCTTGAGCTTGCGGATGTTCATGAGCGCAGTACCACGCCGCTGTCGTCTTCCCACCATACGTACACGTCGTCACCCCAGGTCGGGCGGGTGCCCTGGCGCTCGGCGTTGGCGACGAACGACTGCACGACCTTGCCGCTGGGCAGCTCGACGTAGAACACCGAGTGGCCACCCAGGTAGGCGATGTCATGGACCTTGCCGCGCGACCAGTTGTGCTCGAAGTCTGGCTGCTGGGTGGTGACCAGCATCTTTTCCGGGCGCAATGCGTAGGTGATGTGCTTGTCCTCGACCGAGGTCGAAACACCATGGCCGACGTAGATCTTGCGCTCGAGCTCGGGCGAGGCGATCAGCGCATGGCCTTCGGCGTCATCGATCACCTCCGCCTCGAACAGATTGACGTTGCCGATGAACTCGCACACCAGGCGGCTGGTCGGGGTCTCGTAGATGTCCACCGGCGAGCCGATCTGGGCGATCCACCCCAGGTGCATGATGGCGATGCGCTCGGCCATGGTCATGGCCTCTTCCTGGTCGTGGGTCACCATCACGCAGGTCACACCCACGCGCTCGATGATTTCCACCAGCTCCAGTTGCATCTGCGAACGCAGCTTCTTGTCCAGGGCGCCCATCGGCTCGTCGAGCAGCAACAGCTTGGGGCGCTTGGCCAGGGAGCGGGCCAGGGCCACGCGCTGGCGCTGGCCGCCGGAGAGTTGGTGCGGCTTACGCTTGGCGTACTGAGTCATGTGCACCAGCTTGAGCATCTCGGCCACGCGGGCCTCGATCTCGGCCTTGGGCATCTTGTCCTGTTGCAGGCCGAAGGCGATGTTCTGCGCCACGGTCATGTGCGGGAACAGCGCGTAGGACTGGAACATCATGTTGATCGGCCGCTCGTAGGGCGGCATGTCGGTGATGTCGACGCCATCGAGGAAGATCCGCCCTTCGGTCGGACGCTCGAAGCCGGCCAGCATGCGCAGCAAGGTCGATTTGCCGGAGCCGGAGCCACCGAGCAGGGCGAAGATCTCGCCCTTGCGGATTTCCAGGGACACATCGTCCACGGCTACCGTTTCGTCGAACTTTTTCGTGACCCGGTCGATCTTGACCAGCACCTGCTTGGGTTGCTGGCCACCCTCGAGGGCTTTTTTATAGGCACCGGAGGCAACTGCCATGAGTGAAACTCCCAACAAGATTTTTTATGCCCGCACGTGCGGCTTTCGCAACCGGCGTGGCGGGTCTGGATAGTTACTTGCCCGACTTGACCTTGGTCCAGCTGCGGGTCATCAGACGTTGCACCTTGGGTGGCAACTCGGCATTGACGAACATCTTGTCCAGCACTTCCTGCGGTGGGTAAACCGCGGCGTCAGTCCTCACGGCCTGGTCCATCAGGTCGCCAGCCTTGGGGTTCGGGTTGGCGTAACCGACATAATCGCTGACCTGGGCGATGACCTCAGGTTTCAGCAGATAGTTGATGAAGGCGTGGGCCTCCTTGACGTTGTTGGCGTCCTTGGGGATCGCCAGCACGTCGAACCAGAGGTTGCCGCCCTCCTTGGGGATGGCGTAGGCCAGCTTCACACCCTTGCCGGCTTCTTCGGCACGGGCCTTGGCCTGGAACACATCGCCGGAGAAGCCGGCTGCGACGCAGATATCGCCGTTGGCAAGGTCGGAGATGTATTTCGAGGAATGGAAGTAGGTCACATAGGGACGTACGGCCTGCAGCTTCTGCTCGGCCTTCTGGTAGTCCTTGGCGTTGGTGCTGTTGGGGTCCAGGCCCATGTAGTTGAGCACCGCCGGCAGCATTTCGTCGGCCGAGTCGAGGAAGGCCACACCGCACTTGGAGAGCTTTTTCATGTTCTCGGGCTCGAACAGCACGGCCCAGGAATCGATCGTGTCGGTGCCCAAGGCGGCCTTGACCTTCTCGACGTTGTAGCCGATGCCGTTGGTACCCCACAGGTAGGGCACGGCGTACTGGTTGCCCGGATCGTTCTTCTCGAGGCGCTTCATCAGCGCAGGATCCAGGTTGGAATAATTGGGCAGCAGGCTGCGGTCGAGCTTCTGGAAAGCGCCCGCCTTGATCTGCTTGCCGAGGAAATGGTTGGACGGCACCACCACGTCATAGCCGGTGCGACCGGCCAGCAGCTTGCCTTCCAGGGTTTCGTTGGAATCGAAGACGTCGTACTTGGCCTCGATACCGGTTTCCTTGTGGAAATCGGCAAGGGTCGTCGGCCCGATGTAGTCCGACCAGTTGTAGATATGCACCGTCGGCGCTGCTTGGACGCCGAATGCCAGCGTCAGACCCGCTCCAGCCATCATGGCCTTGCGAAATAAGGAAATAGACAAGTGGGTGGTCCTCACGATCAGTGCCTCCAGGTGCCGGCGCGACGCCGCCGTACACGCAAAACCGGCGCGCAACTTACCTTCGCTGCATCGATGCCGCAAACTAAATTGCCTTGCATACCTTCTGCGCCGGGGGAGCCCGGCCCAGAAGGCTTCGAGACGGGCTTACTTGCCCGACTTGATCTTGGTCCAGCTGCGGGTGATCAAGCGCTGTGCGCTGGCTTCAGGTGCAGCGATCGCATATAGCTGCTTCTTCACGTCAGCAGGCGGATAGATGCTCGGGTCGCTGGTGATTTCCTTGTCCACGAACGGGGTGGCCGCCTTGTTGCCGTTCGGGAAGCGTACGGCGTTGGTGATTTCGGCCATGACTTCCGGCTGCATCAGGAAGTCCATGAACTTGTAGGCAGCGTCCTTGTGCTCGGCATCCTTAGGGATGGCGACCATGTCGTAGAAGGTACCGGCACCTTCCTTCGGAATGATGTAGTCGACCTTGACCTTGTCGCCTGCTTCGTGGGCGCGGGCCTTGGACTGCTCCAGATCGCCCGAGTAACCGACGGCCACGCAGATGTTGCCGTTGGCCATGTCGCCGATGTACTTGGACGAGTGGAAGTAGGTGATCGAAGGACGGATGCTCAGGAACAGTTCCTCGGCCTTCTTCAGGTCATCTTTCTTGGTGCTGTTGCTCGGCAGGCCGAGGTAGTGCAGCGCCGCCGGGATCATTTCGGTCGGGGCGTCGAGGAAGCTCACACCGCAGCTCTTGAGCTTGGCGATGTTCTCGGGCTTGAACACGGCATCCCACGAGTCGATCTTGTCCACGCCCAGCGCGGCCTTGACCTTCTCAGGGTTGTAGCCGATGCCGATGGAGCCCCACATGTACGGGAAGGCATGCTTGTTGCCCGGGTCGCTGGCATCGCCCACGGCCTTGAGCAGGTCTTCGTCCAGGTTCTTCCAGTTCGGCAACTTGGAACGGTCCAGTTCCTCGTAGACGCCCGCTTTGATCTGCTTGGCCAGGAAGTTGTTGGACGGCACGACCACGTCATAACCCGACTTGCCTGCCAGCAACTTGGCTTCCAGGGTTTCGTTGCTGTCGAAGACGTCGTACTTGACCTTGATGCCGCTTTGTTTCTCGAACTTGGCGATGGTGTCCGGTGCGATATAGTCCGACCAGTTGTAGACGTTCAATACCTTGTCTTCAGCCTGAACAGCGGTTGCCATGGCACCCATCAGGGCCGTGGCCAGCAACGTCTTGCCCATTTTCTTCATGCGAAATGCTCCAGAATTTATTATCAAGCCATCTGTTCAGCAGCCAAGATCCCACGGTACAGCGCTGGGCGACTGAAACAGTCGCTAGTCTGGCAAGTTACAAGGCGCTGTTTCAAGAAAAGCAGGGCCTTGTAACCGCTTAATGTCACATCGCTAGCCTAGCAAACGGCTAGCGCACCGCTTCATAGGTCAGGTCCAGGCACTTGCGCGCCTTTTCCACCAGTTCATCGATCTCGTCACGGCTGATCACCAAAGGTGGCGCGATGATCATGGTGTCGCCCACTGCACGCATCACCAGGCCGTTGTCGAAGCAATGCTGGCGGCAGATCATGCCAACGCCCTTGCCCTCGAAGCGGCTGCGGGTGGCCTTGTCCTTGACCAGCTCGATCGCGCCGAGCAGGCCCAGGCCGCGAACCTCGCCCACCAGCGGGTGATCCAGAAGCTCACGCAGACGCTTTTGCAAATAAGGTGCCGTGTCTGCCTTGGCGCGCTCGATGATTTTCTCGTCACGCAGGATGCGCAGGTTTTCCAGGCCCACGGCAGCCGCGACCGGGTGGCCGGAGTAGGTGAAGCCGTGGTTGAAGTCACCGCCTTCGGCGAGCACCTTGGCCACTTCGTCACGAACAATCACACCACCCATGGGGATGTAACCGGAGGTCAAGCCCTTGGCGATGGTCATCAGGTCGGGCTCGAGGCCGTAGTAGTCGGAGCCGAACCATTCGCCGGTGCGGCCGAAGCCGCAGATCACCTCGTCGGCGACGAACAGAATGTCGTACTTGGCGAGGATCTCCTTGATCTTCGGCCAGTAGGTGTCCGGCGGAATGATCACGCCACCTGCACCCTGGATCGGCTCGGCGATGAAGGCGGCGACGTTGTCCTCGCCGACTTCCAGGATCTTCTTCTCCAACTGCTCGGCGGCCCAGACGCCGAACTCGTCCGGCGTCATGTCGCCACCTTCACCGAACCAGTACGGCTGGGGAATATGCACGATGCCGGGGATCGGCAGGCCGCCCTGTTCGTGCATACCGCTCATGCCGCCGAGGCTGGCGCCGGCGACGGTGGAGCCATGGTAGCCATTGATGCGACCGATGATGGTCTGCTTGCCGGGCTTGCCCTTGAGCGCCCAGTAATGGCGCACCATACGCAGCACGGTGTCGTTGCCTTCGGAGCCGGAGCCGGTGAAGAACACATGGGTCATGCCCTTGGGCGCCACGTCGGTGATCGCTTTGGCCAGCTCCAGCGCCGGTGGGTGGGCGGTCTGGAAGAACAGGTTGTAGTACGGCAATTCACGCATCTGTTTTTCCGCCGCCTGCACCAGTTCCTCGCGACCATAGCCGACCGCCACGCACCACAGGCCCGCCATGCCGTCGAGGATCTTGTGCCCCTCGCTGTCCCACAAGTGCACGCCCTGGGCCTTGGTGATGATGCGCGGCCCTTTTTCCTTCAACTGCTTGTAGTCGCTGAAGGGTGCCAGGTGGTGCTCGCCGCTCAAGGTTTGCCATTCACGGGTTTGCGGGTTGTTGACGCTCATGGGCTTCTCCGTTATCCGACAGCCGCGCTCCAGCGGCCCCAGGGTTGATCAGACGGCAAACAGCAGGAACTCGCGTTCCCAGGAGCTGATTACCCGTTTGAAGTTCTCGTGTTCGGCACGCTTGGTGGCGACGTAGCCGGTGATGAATTTCTTGCCCAGGTACTGGTCCAGGGCGCGGCAGTTCTCCATCCGCTCGAGGGCATCCTCGATGGTCAGCGGCAGGCGCAGGTTGCGCCGCTCATAGCCGCGACCCTGGACCGGCGCGCTGGCGCCGATCCCCTCGACCATGCCGATGTAGCCGCACAGGAGGCTCGCGGCGATGGCCAGGTAGGGGTTGGCGTCGGCGCCTGGCAGGCGGTTCTCCACGCGGCGGTTCTGCGGGCCGGCATCCGGCACACGCAGACCTACGGTGCGGTTTTCCTCACCCCATTCGACGTTCACCGGTGCCGAGGTATCCGGCAGGAAGCGGCGGAACGAGTTGACGTTAGGGGCGAACAGCGGCAGCGCTTCGGGGATGAACTTCTGCAACCCACCGATGTGGTGCAGGAACAGTTCGCTCATGCTGCCGTCATCGTTGGAAAAGATGTTCTTGCCGGTAGCCACGTCGATCACGCTCTGGTGCAGGTGCATGGCGCTGCCCGGCTCGCCGGTCATGGGCTTGGCCATGAAGGTGGCGGCCACGTTGTGCTTGAGCGCTGCCTCGCGCATGGTGCGCTTGAACACCAGGATCTGGTCGGCCAGGTGCAGGGCGCTGCCGTGACGGAAGTTGATCTCCATCTGCGCCGTGCCGTCCTCGTGGATCAATGTATCCAGATCCAGCTGCTGCAGTTCGCACCAGTCGTAGACATCCTCGAACAATGGGTCGAATTCGTTGGCGGCCTCGATGGAGAACGACTGGCGACCGGTTTCCGGACGGCCGGAGCGGCCTACCGGCGGCTGCAACGGGAAGTCCGGGTCTTCGCTGCGCTTGGTCAGGTAGAACTCCATTTCCGGCGCGACGATCGGCTGCCAACCTTTGTCGGCATACAGCTTGAGGACCTTCTTGAGCACGTTGCGCGGCGACAGCTCGACCGGGTTGCCCTTCTTGTCGTAAGTGTCGTGGATCACCTGGGCGGTCGGCTCGATGGCCCACGGCACGAGGAACACCGCGTTCTCGTCGGGGCGGCAGATCATGTCGATGTCGGCCGGGTCGAGCAATTCGTAATAGATGTCGTCGTCGACATAGTCGCCGGTGACCGTCTGCAGCAGCACGCTCTCGGGCAGGCGCATGCCTTTTTCGGCGATGAACTTGTTGGTCGGCGAAATCTTGCCGCGGGTGATGCCGGTCAGGTCGCTGATCAGGCATTCCACTTCGGTGATCTTGTGCTCTTTCAACCAATCGGTGAGCTGGTCGAGGTTGTTACTCATAAATACCTCAGGAGGTAATGTGGCCCGGCTGATGAAGGTCGGGCGCCGCTGACGTCTGGCGTCGATCAAGGCGGGCGCTGCCTGGCTGCAAGTGCCTTGGCAGACCCGCGCCTTGATTCTGGATGCAGTGCTTGGCTAAAGCAAAAGCCCATGCACGGGACGGCAGCGGATACACTCGAAACAAGCGTGTCCGTGAAGCGAATGAAGGGCAGAAAAGCGAAAAGTCGTGCAGGAAACTGCTACGAAAGGAGGATGATCCGGGCCAGCCGTCAATTATTGCGAGCAGCGCACGCGCACCGGCTCCAAGGCGGGCCATGCCCTCGCGATGAATGCTGGGGGTACCTGACAGCGCGGCGCAGGCAGCGCTTGCAGGTCGCGGCAAGCGGACCATATGACCCTCGTATTATTGTGTTCTGGGTTGTGGCCGAGCTTAGCCTTGTTCATTTTTTTACACAACTCCTCCGTAAAAAATAAAACACGCTCAGCGCGAGATAGCTCTTTGAGCCCAAAATAGCGGATAATGATTCGCCCCCAGATGCAGCATTTCTGCCGTTGCTGTGCCATTTAGGGGCATCATGGGGTTGGCTTGACTTCGCCAGTTCTTTCGGATTGACTGGGCTTGCAAGCCCCCCTTGATTGATATTTTTAACAACAAAGGTGTTGCATCATGTCGGTACCCCCGCGTGCCGTTCAGCTTAACGAAGCGAACGCGTTCCTTAAGGAACATCCTGAGGTTCTCTACGTTGACCTTTTGATTGCAGATATGAATGGTGTGGTGCGCGGTAAGCGCATCGAGCGCACCAGCCTCCACAAGGTTTACGAGAAAGGCATCAACCTGCCCGCCTCCCTCTTCGCCCTGGATATCAACGGTTCCACCGTCGAAAGCACCGGGCTGGGCCTGGACATCGGCGATGCCGACCGCATCTGCTACCCGATTCCCGGCACCCTTTCCAACGAACCCTGGCAAAAGCGCCCCACTGCCCAGTTGCTGATGACCATGCACGAGCTGGAAGGCGAGCCGTTCTTCGCCGACCCGCGCGAGGTCCTGCGCCAGGTGGTAAGCAAGTTCACCGAGATGGGCCTGACCATCTGCGCGGCGTTCGAGCTGGAGTTCTACCTCATCGACCAGGAGAACGTGAACGGCCGTCCGCAGCCGCCTCGCTCGCCGATTTCAGGCAAGCGCCCGCAGTCGACCCAGGTGTACCTGATCGACGACCTGGACGAATACGCCGACTGCCTGCAGGACATCCTCGAAGGCGCCAAGGAGCAAGGCATCCCGGCCGACGCCATCGTCAAGGAAAGCGCCCCGGCCCAGTTCGAGGTCAACCTGCATCACGTCGCCGACCCGCTCAAGGCCTGTGACTATGCGGTGCTGCTCAAGCGCCTGATCAAGAACATCGCCTACGACCATGAAATGGACACCACGTTCATGGCCAAGCCCTACCCGGGCCAGGCTGGCAACGGCCTGCATGTGCATATCTCCGTGCTGGACAAAGATGGCAACAACATCTTCACCAGCGAGGATCCCGAGCAGAACGCCGCGCTACGTCACGCGGTCGGCGGTGTGCTCGAGACCCTGCCCGCGTCCATGGCTTTCCTCTGCCCGAACGTCAACTCGTACCGCCGTTTCGGTGCGCAGTTCTATGTGCCGAACGCACCGAGCTGGGGCCTGGACAACCGCACCGTGGCCCTGCGCGTGCCGACCGGTTCGCCGGATGCCGTGCGCATCGAGCACCGCGTGGCTGGCGCCGACGCCAACCCGTACCTGATGATGGCTGCCGTGCTGGCCGGTGTGCACCATGGCCTGACCAACCAGATCGAGCCGGGCGAGCCGATCGAAGGCAACTCGTACGAGCAACTGGAGCAGAGCCTGCCGAACAACCTACGCGACGCATTGCGTGAGCTGGACGACAGCGAGATCCTGAACAAGTACATCGATCCGAAGTACATCGACATCTTCGTCGCGTGCAAGGAAAGCGAGCTGGAGGAGTTCGAGCACTCGATCTCCGACCTCGAGTACAACTGGTACCTGCATACCGTGTAAACGAAAACGCCGCCCTCAGGGCGGCATTTTTCATTGGCTCATGGATTGCCTGTACCGGCCCTATCGCCGGCAAGCCGGCGATAGGGCCGGTACAGGCAACGACGATTACAACGGTTTCTCGAAGATCTTCGAATTACGCTGATAGTTGTACAGCGAAGCCCTTGCGGCAGGCAGACGCTCCACACCGCTGGGCGCAAAGCCCCGCTCACGGAACCAGTGCGCGGTACGGGTCGTCAGTACGAACAAGGTATTGAGCCCCTGCTGGCGCGCCCGGCTTTCGATGCGCTCGAGCAGCTCGTCCCCCCGCCCACCATGGCGATACTCCGGGTTCACCGCCAGGCACGCCAGTTCCCCGGCGTCGGAGTCAGCGATCGGGTACAGCGCGGCGCAGGCGATGATCATGCCCTCGCGCTCGACCACGCTGAACTGCTCGATCTCCCGCTCCAGCACCTCGCGCGAACGACGCACCAGAATGCCCTGCTCTTCCAGTGGGCTGATCAGTTCCAACAGACCGCCGACATCGTCGATGGTCGCCTCGCGCACGACCTCGAACTGCTCCTGGGACACCAGCGTGCCGCCACCCTCGCGGGTGAACAGCTCGGTAAGCAACGCGCCGTCCTCGGCATAGCTGACGATATGACTACGCGCCACGCCGCCCTTGCAGGCCTCGGCGGCAGCATCGAGCAGCTCGGCCTGGTAGTCGCTGCCCAGGCGCAGCAGGTGCGGTGCGACCTGCTGCGGCCGCAACTCGCGCACCAGCTTGCCGTGTTCATCCAGAAGGCCCGGCTCTGCACCGAACAGCAGCAGCTTGTCGGCCCCCAGCTCGATGGCGGCGCGGGTAGCGACGTCTTCGCAGGCCAGGTTGAAGATCTCGCCGGTAGGCGAGTAGCCCAGGGGCGAAAGCAGCACGATGGAGCGCTCGTCGAGCAGGCGATTGATACCCTTGCGGTCGATACGCCGCACCTCGCCGGTGTGGTGGTAGTCGATGCCTTCGAGCACGCCGATCGGGCGGGCGGTGACCAGGTTGCCGGACGCCACCCGCAGCCGCGAGCCCTGCATCGGCGAAGCGGCGATGTCCATGGACAGCCGCGCCTCGATGGCCAGGCGCAAGGCACCGACGGCATCGATCACGCAATCAAGGGTCGCCGCATCGGTGATGCGCATGCCACGGTGATAGTGCGGCGTCAGCCCACGGGCGGCCAGGCGGCTTTCGATCTGCGGGCGCGAGCCATGCACCAGCACCAGCCGCACACCCAGGCTGTGCAACAGCACCAGGTCATGGACGATGTTGCCGAAATTGGGGTGTTCCACGCCATCGCCGGGAAGCATGACCACGAAGGTGCAATCGCGATGGGCATTGATATAGGGGGACGCATGGCGTAGCCAGTTGACGTATTCGGGCATGACAGTGGCCTGTGGATAAGTGAACGGAGAACGGCGAAGCAAACAGCGGCGTTCAAAATCATCGTCGGAACAGGCTTGCGGTCACGCGCGGTCTCCTCTAGGCAGGAACGAATCAGGTCAATGGTCGTTTAGCTCAAGCAATAGTGCCGGATCAGGTCACGCAATAGACGCACGGTAGGCTCGATTCGTGACATTTCAAGGTATTCGCCGGGTTGGTGCGCACAGGTAATGTCGCCAGGGCCGAGCACGATGGTCTGGCAACCCAGCTGCTGAAGATAAGGTGCTTCGGTGCCAAAGGCCACCGCTTCGGCACGATGCCCGGTAAGACGCTCGGCCAGTTGCACCAGCTCGGTATCGGCCGGCTGCTCGAAGGGCGGCACCTCCGGGAACAGTGGCGCGTAGTCGATACGCACCTCCAGACGCTCGGCCACCGGTACCAGCTTCTCGCGAATGGCCGCGCGCAACTGCGCGACATCCATGCCCGGCAAGGGGCGCAGGTCGAACTCCAGGGCGCACTGCCCGCAGATGCGGTTGGGGTTGTCACCGCCATGGATGCAGCCGAAGTTCAGGGTCGGGGTCGGCACGCTGAACTGCGGGTTGCGGTAAGCCTGCTGCCATTGCTGACGCAAGCCCATCAGCTCGCCCATCACCGCGTGCATAGCCTCCAGGGCACTGTGCCCAAGGCCGGGGTCCGACGAGTGGCCGCTGCGCCCGAGAATGTCGATGCGGTCCATGAGGATGCCCTTGTGCATGCGGATCGGTCGCAGCCCGGTGGGCTCGCCGATCACTGCCGCACGGCCGAGGGGCTGGCCGGCCTCGGCCAATGCGCGGGCACCGGACATGGAGCTTTCTTCATCGCAGGTGGCGAGGATCAGCAACGGTTGCTTGAAGTCGTGTTCCAGCAGCGGCAGGACCGCCTCGATGACCAAGGCAAAGAAGCCTTTCATGTCGCAGCTGCCTAGGCCCACCCAGCGGCCGTCGACCTCGGTCAGCTTGAGCGGGTCGCTGGTCCACAGCTGTTCATCATAGGGCACGGTATCGCTGTGGCCGGCCAGGACCAGCCCGCCCGGGCCGCTGCCACGGCTGGCCAGCAGGTTGAACTTGCCGGAAGTCACCTGGCGAATTTCGCAGGCAAAGCCCAGGTCGCCCAGCCAGCCGGCCAACAGTTCGATGACCTGGCGGTTGGATTGGTCCAGCGCAGGCTGTGTGCAGCTGACCGAGGGCGCGGCGATCAAGGCGGCGAACTGGTCTTTCAGCGACGGCAACGGCATAGGCGCTCTCCTCGGGCTCGAGGCCCATCATAACAACGCTTCCCAACCCCAGAACAACCTCCTGGAGGCTTCTTCGCAGGTAGACCCGCTCCCGCAGGCTTGTCATGCTTGCCAGGGCGGCGCTATTGCCGTGCGAGCGGGTTTACCCGCGAAGAAGCCTCCGCAGTCCAACAGCCGAGAGCCGACTCCTGTAGACTGCACGCCAAAGATGCCCTCCTTCGAGCCTGCGATGCACAAAGAAACCGAACTCAAGCTCCGCGCCAGCCGCCAGACCCTGGCCGCCCTGCGCGAGCACCCCCTGCTGAAAAAGCGCAACAAGTCCGGCTGGCAGACCCGCGAGCTGCTCAACCAGTACTTCGACACGCCGGAGCGTGAACTCTCTGCAGCCCGCGTCGCCCTGCGCCTGCGACGCGACGGCGAGGAAGTCATCCAGACCCTCAAGTGCCGTGGCCAGAGCGTGGCCGGCCTGTCCGAGCGCAACGAGTACGAATGGCACCTGGACAAGGTCAAGCTCGACCTGAAGAAGCTCGACGACACCTGCTGGCCGGCGCAACTGGCGGGGCTGGACAAAAAGACCATCAAGCCGCTGTTCACCACTGATTTCACCCGCGAATACGCCGAGATCGCCTGGGGCCGTGGCAAAGCCAAGGTGGTGATCGAAGCCGCCCTGGACCAGGGCTTCGTCATTGCTGGCAAGCGCAAGGAAGAAATCTGCGAGCTGGAACTGGAGCTGCGCGAAGGCGCGCCCGAAGCGCTGCTCGAGCTCGCCGCCGAACTGGCCGCCAGCCTGCCCCTGATGCCGTGCGACATCAGCAAGGCCGAGCGTGGCTATCGCCTGCTCGAGCCAGACAGCTATGACCTGAGCCTGCCGACCACCCAGCTTGAAGCCGAAACCGCACTGGACGACGCCTTCGCTGCCCTCGCCTGGCAGTTGCTGGGCAGCAGCCAGCGCCTGGCCGAGCAGTACCGCCACAATGGCCACTGGAGCCTGCTGCAGGAGTGGGTGCAGTGCCTGGCAGAACTGCGTGCCCTGGTCAGCACCCTCGGCCAGGCTGCACCTCGGGCCACTACCCGTGAACTGCGCAGCCGCCTGGACGCGCTGCTGGAAGATTGGCGCCCGCTGGTGCAGGCCGGCAACGACGACGAAGATGTTCGCCGCGCCGCCCCCGAGCAGTTCGCCGAAGAACTGGAGGACACCCGTTGGGGCCAGTTCTCCCTGGAAACCTCGCGCTGGCTGCTGGCTCGCGCCTGGACCGAGGAACGTAAAGGCCGTGGCGAACGCCAGGGCAAAGCGCACCTGGCCAGCTGGCTGGTGCACCTGCTCGGCGAGGAGGCCCGTGCGTTGCAGTTGCCGTTGTACAAGCAGCGCCCCGAGGACCTGGCCGAACAGCTGCCGCGCATCGAGCGTTTGCAAGCCTGGCTGCACCATGCCCGCCAGGTGCTGGACGTACCGCAACTCGACCGCCTCTATGGCGAGCTGAACAAGCTTCACCAACTGGCCGAGCAACCATTGTCGGACGAGTTGCTGGAAGCCCGCGTCGAGCAGGCTCGCACGGTAGATCAGAACCGCGCCTGGAAGTACCTGCTCAAGTCTGCGTCCACGCGTTGACCCAGTGGGCAACGGGGCTGCTTTGCAGCCCTTTCGCGGCACAAGGCCGCTCCTACATGACCCCGCGTGACGTCGCCCTTGTAGGAGCGGCCCCTGCTGTCTAGACCAAGGGCAAGCTGGTCGTGGACTTGATCTCGGACAAGGCCACGATCGAATTGACCTCCTGGATCCCCGGCACATTCGACAGCTTCTCGAAGAAGAATCGTTCGTAGGCTTCGATGTCCGACGTGACGATGCGCAGCAGGAAGTCCACCGAGCCCATCAGCACGTAACACTCCAGCACCTCCGGAAAACCACGGATCGCCTCGGTGAACTCGGTGAAGTTCGAGCGCCCGTGCGCGTTGAGCTTGACCTCGGCGAAGATCTGCGTGTTCAGGCCGACTTTCTTGCGGTCGAGCAAGGTCACCTGGCTACGGATCACCCCTTCGTCCTTCAAGCGCTGAATGCGCCGCCAGCAGGGGGATTGCGACAGCCCGACGCGTTCGGCGACCTGCGCGCTGGACAACGAAGCGTCTTCTTGCAGCAACGCCAGGATGCGCCGGTCATAGGCGTCCAGTTCGCCTTGCATGAATAATTCCTTTATCTATGATGATTTGAATTGCTTAATTCGCCCCATAGGGGAATTTATCGAATCATAGCGAAGAAATACCCCGGTCGACCTGCAAGAATTTCCCTCTCACAGATGGAGACCGGCATGAACGCACTCGAACGGCCCGACACCCCGCAACGCATCGACACCTGGGCCGCTAATGCCGCCCACGCCACCGTGCGCTATCGCCTGCAAGCCGAGGCCGAGCCGGACAGCCTGTGCCGCGTGCTCAACCTGTTCGCGCTGCAGTTCCTCACACCGCACAGCGTGCATGTGCAACAGCAGGATGACGTGCTGGGCATCGAGGTTGGCGTTGGCGGCCTGAGCTGGCACCGGGCCGAGGTCATCGCCCAGAAGCTGCGCAACCTGGTGTGCGTCGGCGAAGTCAGCCTGGAGAACCTACCGCGCATAACTGGCCTGGCGGCGGGTTGAGCTGCCACCTCATCCATCATTCAGCGCTTTGCTAGGGCGCCGCACATCTGTGGGACCGCGCAAGATTCCGAAACCCTTTGCCCCGCCTGCACCTTGTCATGCCGGCTAACCTTACCAGCATCAACCTACCTGGCAAGGAAGCCAAGCATGCACACTGACGATACCCATGCCCTCGACTTGGGCCGGCTGCTCGATACCCTGCTGCTCGACCAGCGCCTGGACGCCAGCGACACCCTGCGCGTCCTAGAACAGGCCAACAGCCAGCCAAGCATCCATCCACTGGAACGCATCGCCAGCCTGGCCCTGGAGGACCGCCAGCGCCCAGGCAGGCATCTGGACCTGGACACCCTTTGCCAGTGGCTCGCCCACAAGGTCAGGCAACCCTTCCTGCGCATCGACCCGCTGCAGATCGACGTGCAGAAGGTCAGCGGGTTGATGTCCCCGGCTTTCGCCCAGCGCCATGGCATTCTTGCCGTGGCCGTGGACGACAACGGCGTCACGGTGGCCAGCGCCCAGCCCTACCAACGCGAATGGGAGGCAGACCTCACCCGAAGCCTGGGCAAGCCGGTACGGCGGGTACTGGCAAGCCCGGTGCAGATCCGTCAGCTGGCCCAGACCTTCTTTCGCCTGGCCCATTCGGTCCAAGGCGCCCAGCACCAGCAGCCCACCAGCCTGGGAGAGCTGGAGCAATTGCTCGAACTGGGCCAGCGCCATACCGAAGCCAGTGCCGACGATGCGCATATCGTACATATCGTCGACTGGATGCTGCAGTACGCCATCGAGCAAAGGGCCAGCGATATCCACCTTGAGCCGCGCCGCGAGCAGGGGCAGCTGCGGTATCGCATCGACGGCCTGCTGCATGGGGTCTATGCCTTTCCCGCAGGTGTCACCCTGGCCTTGGTCAGCCGCCTGAAGCACCTGGGGCGAATGGACGTAGCTGAAAAACGCCGCCCCCAGGACGGCCGTCTGAAAAGCCGCCTGCCCAGTGGTGGCGAAGTGGAGCTGCGCCTGTCCACCCTGCCCACGCCTTTCGGCGAGAAACTCGTGCTGCGCCTGTTCGACCCGCAGCAGTTGCACCAGGACTTCGACCGCCTGGGCCTGGAGGGCGAGCAACTGCGGCAGTGGCAAGCCCTGCTCGGCCACCGCCAGGGGATCCTGCTGGTCACCGGCCCCACCGGGTCGGGCAAGACCAGCACGCTCTACGCCAGCCTTCGGCAATTGGCCACGCCCCAGGTCAACCTGTGCACCATCGAAGACCCTATCGAGCGCCTGGAACCGGCGTTCAACCAATTGCAGGTCCAGCCGGGCCTGGACCTGGGCTTTGCCAACGGCGTGCGGGCCCTGCTGCGCCAGGACCCGGACATCATCATGGTCGGCGAGATCCGTGATCGGGAAACCGCACAGGTCGCGGTCCAGGCCGCACTGACCGGACACCTGGTGCTTTCCACGCTGCACACCGACGACGCCTGCGGCGCGATTACCCGCCTGCAAGAACTGGGCGTGGCCGACTACCTGATCAAGGCCACGCTGCTCGGTGTCATGGCACAGCGCCTGGTACGCACACTGTGCGTCGACTGCCGGGGTGCAACGGCCCACGAAGCCCTGCCCTGCCGCACCTGCCGCGGTACCGGGTACCACGGTCGCACGGGCCTGTTCGAACTGTTGGCGCCCAGTGCGCAGCTGCGCGCCAGCATCGGCCCGGGCTGCGACCTGGCCACCTTGCGACAACAGGCGCTTGCCGAAGGGCTGCAGGATCTGCGTCGTTGCGGCGAGGCGAAAGTCGATGCCGGCATAACCAGCCTGACGGAGGTGCTACGCGTCTGCTCCTGAGGAAAAAAGCCTTGTATTCAGGGAACTTGCGTCACCTGGGCAAGATCAAAGCGGCCATCCCACAACCCTCACCATTCGAGGTGAATGCATCATGCGTCTCAAAACCGCCATCGCAGCCGCTGCCCTGTTCTCGCTGCCCCTCGGCTCCGCCATGGCCGATGATGAAACCTTCTGGCGCAACGTCATTTCTTCCGGCGCGACCACCGCATCGAGCTACCTGACCTCAGCCGACCACAAGATGGTTCTGGCCGCCCAGGACGACGCCGGCAGCTTCGTCGCCAGCGAAGGTGCAATCCGCGGCCCTTACCTGGAAGCGGCGATCCGCAAGGTGCGAGCCGACAACCCGGGCATGAAGGCGAGCGACATGGAACTGGCCAACGCGATCCTGGCCAAGAACGCCGTCGTCGAATAACTCCCCATCGCGGAGCAAACCGCGCCCGCACAACCTTGAAGGCAGCACCGTACCTGTAGGAGCAACTGTCTTGCGTTGCTTGCCCCGGCCCTATCGCCGGCAAGCCGGCTCCCACAGGTACGGCGGTGTCTCTGATCACAGCGCAGGGCAGGTGGGAGCCGGCTTGCCGGCGATGGGCTGCGCAGCAGCCTCACTGCAGCCGGGCCCGACCAGCCTCACCGGTACGCCTCCACCGGCACACACGCGCAAAACAGGTTCCTGTCGCCATACACGTTGTCGACCCGGTTCACCGCCGGCCAGTACTTGTGCTGCCGAACGTGGGCAGTGGGGGCAACCGCCTGCTCCAGGCTGTACGGTCGCGTCCATGGCGCCAATACATCGGCCAAGGTATGCGGCGCATGCTTGAGCGGGTTGTCATCGGCCGGCCAGTTGCCCTCCTGCACTTGGTCTATTTCCGCACGAATCGCCAGCATCGACTCGACGAAACGGTCCAGCTCGGCCTTGGATTCGCTCTCCGTCGGTTCGACCATCAGCGTGCCTGGCACCGGGAACGACATGGTCGGTGCGTGGAAGCCGTAGTCCATCAGGCGCTTGGCCACATCCTCCTCAGTGATGCCGGTCAAGGCCTTGAGCGGGCGCAGGTCGAGGATGCACTCATGGGCCACGCGTTCGTTGCGCCCACGGTAGAGCACCGGGAAGGCCCCTTCGAGCCGGCGGGCCAGGTAGTTGGCCGAAAGAATCGCCACCTCGCTGGCGTCGGCCAGTTGCGGCCCCATCATGGCGATGTACATCCAACTGATCGGCAGGATGCTGGCACTGCCCCACGGGGCTGCGCTGACGGCACTGTTGTTCGGGTCGAGCCCTGGTACCGGCACCACGGGGTGGCTGGCAACGAATGGTTGCAGGTGCGCACGCACGCCGATCGGCCCCATGCCCGGACCGCCACCGCCGTGAGGGATGCAGAACGTCTTGTGCAGGTTCATGTGCGAGACGTCGGCACCGATGTCCGCCGGCCGCGCCAGGCCGACCTGGGCGTTGAGGTTGGCGCCATCCATGTACACCTGGCCACCATGCTGGTGGATCACGTCGCAGATCTCGCGGATACCTTCCTCGTATACCCCGTGTGTCGAGGGGTAGGTGATCATCAGGCATGACAGCCGCGGGCCGGCCTCACGGGCCTTGGCCTTGAGGTCGTCGAGGTCGACGTTGCCAGCGTCGTCGCACTCGACGATCACCACCTCCATGCCGGCCATCTGTGCCGAGGCCGGGTTGGTGCCGTGGGCGGACGAAGGAATCAGGCACAAGGTTCGCTGCGGTTGGTGCCGGCTGTGGTGGTAGCGGGTGATCGCCATCAGGCCGGCATATTCGCCCTGGGCGCCGGAATTGGGCTGCATGCAGATCGCATCGAAGCCAGTGATGGCGCACAACCAGCTTTCCAGTTCGTCGATCATGGCCTTGTAGCCCTGGGCCTGGGCCGCCGGAACGAACGGGTGCAACAGTGCGAAGCTAGGCCAGGTGATGGGAATCATCTCGCTGGTGGCGTTGAGCTTCATGGTGCAGGAACCCAGCGGGATCATCGACTGGTTCAGCGCCAGATCCTTGTTCTCCAGCTGCTTGAGGTAGCGCAGCATCTCGGTTTCGCTGTGGTGCAAGTTGAACACCGGGTGGGTGAGCAACGGCGTGCGCCGCACCAACGCGCCAGGGATGCCTTCGGGCAGGGCCTGGCCATCCAGCTCGGCGATGCTCAGGCCGTGGTCGACGCCCAGGAAGATATCGAACAGACGCAGCACCGTGGCCTCGGTGCAGGTTTCGTCCAGGCTCACACCCAGATGCCCGCGCCCGAGAATCCGCAGGTTGATGCGTGCATCCGCGGCGCTCTCGATGATCGCCGCCTGGGCGCCACCGACCTCGAGGGTCAGGGTGTCGAAGAAGTGCTGGTTCAAGCGCTTGATGCCTTTGGCTTGCAGGCCTGCGGCCAGGATGAAGGTCAGCCTATGCACCCGCTGGGCGATGCGCCGCAGCCCCTCCGGGCCGTGATAGACGGCATAGAAGCCGGCGATATTGGCCAACAGCACTTGGGCCGTGCAGATGTTCGAGTTGGCCTTCTCGCGGCGGATGTGCTGCTCGCGGGTCTGCAAGGCCATGCGCAGGGCGGTGTTGCCCCGGGCGTCGCGCGACACACCGATGATGCGCCCGGGCATGGCCCGTTTGAATTCGTCACGGCAGGCAAAATAGGCGGCATGGGGGCCGCCATAGCCCATGGGCACGCCAAAGCGTTGGGTCGAGCCCAGCACCACATCGGCGCCCAGCTCGCCGGGTGGCGTGAGCACCACCAGGCTGAGGATGTCCGCGGCTACGCAGGCCAGGGCATGCTGGCCGTGCAATTGGTCGATCAGCGGGCGCAGGTCACGTATCTCACCGTGGGTATCCGGGTATTGCAGCAGGGCGCCGAACACCTGGTGCTTGCCCAGGTTGTCCACCGAGTCGACGATCAACTCGAAGCCGAAGCCTTCGGCGCGCGTGCGCAGCACCGAGAGCGTCTGCGGGTGGCAGTGCTCGTCGGCGAAGAAGACATTGCTCTTGTTCTTGGCCACCCGCTTGGCCAGCGCCATGGCCTCGGCTGCCGCGGTGGCCTCGTCGAGCAGCGACGCGTTGGCCAGGGCCAGGCCCGTGAGGTCGATGACCATCTGCTGGAAGTTCAGCAGCGCCTCCAGGCGCCCTTGGGCGATTTCCGGCTGGTAGGGCGTGTAGGCGGTGTACCAGCCAGGGTTCTCCAGCACGTTGCGCAGGATGACGGTTGGCGTGAGGGTGGCGTGGTAGCCCATGCCGATCAGGCTGGTCCACACCTGGTTCTGCTCGGCATAGCCGGCGAGCTTGGCCAGGGCGGCCTGTTCGTCCAGCGCAGGCGGCAGGTCGAGTGGGCGCCCGAGGCGAATGCCGGGTGGCACGGTCTGCTCGATCAGCTCGACACGGCTGGCGACGCCCAGGGCGTCGAGCATGGCCTTCTGCTCCGAGGCATCAGGCCCCAGGTGACGACGCAGGAAGGGGTTGAGCTCTTGCAGTTGACTCAGCGATGGCGACTGGGACATGGCGACGATCTCTTCCTGGACCCGTTCTCTTGGAAACTTACAAGTCTAGGAAGGGATTGCCGATGCTGCGGGAAAACTTGCTTCACCCACTCCATGCATTGGCGGGTAAATCCGCTCCCACAGGGGTGACACAATCCTGTGGGAGCGGGTTTACCCGCCAATGGGTAGGCATGGCAAGGACGCTTACTCGCCGATGGCAGCCTGGTAGCCAGCAGCATCCAGCAGCTTGTCCAGCTCGGCACGGTTGCTTGGCTTGAGCTTGAAGATCCAGGCCTCGTAAGGCTCGTCGTTGAGCCTTTCCGGGCTATCGGCCAGCTCTTCGTTGACCGCAGTCACTTCACCGGCCACCGGCGCATAGATGTCCGAAGCGGCCTTGACCGACTCGACCACACCCGCGGCGTCGCCAGCGGCAAACACCTTGCCCACTTCTGCCAGTTCGACGAACACCACGTCACCCAGGGCTTGCTGGGCATGGTCGCTGATACCTACAGTCACGCTGCCGTCGGCTTCC
This sequence comes from Pseudomonas sp. NY15356, assembly GCF_048068175.1. NCBI lineage: Bacteria > Pseudomonadati > Pseudomonadota > Gammaproteobacteria > Pseudomonadales > Pseudomonadaceae > Pseudomonas > Pseudomonas sp. NY15356. The sequence continues at coordinate 44,527 of NZ_JBLUPW010000023.1, forward strand.
AGGCGAGCCCACTCGTGGCTCTCGGCAAAACGCAGGTCGGCGGGGATTTGGCTCATTGTCTTGTATTCCTCGTTAGGGTCAGCGGTCGGCCCGCCGTTGGGTATTCAGATCAGGATCTTGCCATGGCGCACGAAGGTCGGCTTGACCACCCGCACCGGGTACCACTTGCCACGGATCTCCACTTCGGCGCGGTCGCCCGTGGCCATGGGTACGCGCGCCAAGGCAATGGACTTGCTCAGCGTAGGCGAGAAACTACCACTGGTGATCTCTCCTTCGCCAATCCCGGCGACTCGCACCACTTGGTGGGCCCGCAGCACGCCACGTTCTTCCAGTACCAGGCCGACCAGTTTTTCCTGCACGCCCTGCTCGATTTCCGCGAGCAGGCCGGCCCGGCCGATGAAGTCGCGCTCGGCCGGCTCCCAGGCGATGCTCCAGCCCAGGTTGGAGGTCAGGGGGGTATGGGTTTCGTCGATATCCTGCCCGTAGAGGTTCATCCCGGCTTCCAGGCGCAGGGTGTCGCGTGCCCCCAGGCCACTAGGGGCGATGCCCGCGCCGACCAGGTCGTTGAAGAAGGCTGGGGCCTGTTGCCCGGGGAAGATGATTTCCAGGCCGTCTTCACCGGTGTAACCGGTGCGGGCGATGAACCAGTCACCTTCGGCAACACCTTCGAACGGGCGCAGCTCACGGACCAGCGCAGCACGCGGGGCACTGAGCAGTTGGGCGACTTTCTCGCGGGCGTGGGGGCCTTGGATGGCGAGGATTGCGAGCTCAGAGCGCTCGACGAAGTTGATGGCGAAACCGGCGCTCTGCGCCTGCAGCCAGGTGAGGACCTTGTCGCGGGTGGCGGCGTTGGCCACCAGGCGATAGCCGATTTCCGTGCGGTAGGCGATCAGGTCGTCGATGACGCCGCCGTCGGCATTGAGCAACGGGCTGTACAGCGCCTTGCCGGGGCTGTCCAGGCGAGCCACGTCATTGGCCAACAGGCGTTGCAACCAGGGCGTGGCCGCATCGCCGGCGACATCGATCACGGTCATGTGGGATACATCGAAGACCCCGCAGTCACTGCGCACCTGGTGGTGCTCCTCGACTTGCGAGCCATAGTGCAGGGGCATGTCCCAGCCACCGAAATCGACCATCTTGGCGCCAAGCGCCAGGTGCAGGTCATACAGAGGCGTACGCTGTCCCATGGGTTTCTCCTTCCGGGCGTGGCGAAGCGGCGGCGGTCGGCGACGTTTGCTCATCACCTGATCTTGTAGGACCCACCGCAGCGAATGCCGCGCATTGTAGCCGCAAGGACGAGCCCTGGCACCCTCAGTGACGATGGCCGGGGCGCCGTGCCGAACGCCGGATCAAACCGATGACCGGCAGCAGGCCGACCAGGACCAGCGTCAACGCAGGCAGCGAGGCCCGCGCCCATTCACCCTCGCTGGTCATCTCGAACACCCTCACGGCCAAGGTGTCCCAGCCGAACGGTCGCATCAGCAGGGTGGCCGGCATTTCCTTGAGCACGTCGACGAATACCAGCAAGGCGGCGCTCAGTGCTCCGGGAACCAGCAAGGGCAGGTATACCTTGAAAAACAACCCTGCACCGCCTACGCCCAGGCTACGCGAGGCCTCCGGCAACGACGGCCGGATACGCTCCAGACTGCTTTCCAGCGGGCCATAGGCCACGGCCATGAAGCGCACCAGGTACGCCAGCAGCAAGGCCGACAGGCTACCCAGCAGTAAAGGCCTGCCCGCGCCCCCAAGCCATTGGGAAAGCGGTACCACCAGCTGGTTGTCCAGGTAACTGAAGGCCAGCATGATCGACACGGCCAGTACCGAGCCAGGCAAGGCATACCCCAGGTTGGCCAGGCCCACCCCGGCGCGGATGCCACCGGTCGGCGCCTGGCGCCGGGCGAACGCCAGCATCAGCGCCACGCAGACCGTGACCAGCGCGGCCATGCCGCCCAGGTAAAGGGTATGCAGGACCAGCCCGACATAGCGTTCGTCCAGGTCATGTCGACCGCGCTGCCAGAACCACGCCAGCAGCTGCAATACAGGGATGACGAAGGCACAGGCGAACACCAGCAGGCACCACCCGGTGGCCGCCGCCGCCTTGGCCCCACGCAGGTGGTAGAGCGCCTGCCCGCGCGGGCGCTCGCTGGCGCTGCGGGAAGCACCGCGGGCGCGACGCTCGCCGTACAGCACCAGCATCACCACCAGCAACAGCAGGCTGGCCAGCTGCGCGGCGCTGGAAAGGCTGAAGAACCCGTACCAGGTCTTGTAGATGGCGGTGGTGAAGGTATCGAAATTGAACACGGCCACAGCGCCGAAATCCGCCAGGGTCTCCATCAGTGCCAAGGCGATCCCCGCGCCAATGGCCGGCCGGGCCATGGGCAAGGCCACCCGCCAGAACGCCTGCAGCGGCGACAGGCCCAGCACCCGCGCCGCTTCCATCAGGCCTTTGCCCTGGGCCAGGAACGCACTGCGCGCCAGCAGGTAGACATAGGGATAGAACACCAGTACTAAGACCGTGACCACCCCGCCGGTGGAGCGCACCCGTGGCAGGCGCATGGGCCCGAATACCTCGCGCAGGGCCGTCTGCACCGGGCCTGCGAAGTCCAGCAGGCCGACGAAGACGAACGCCAGCACATAGGCGGGAATGGCAAAGGGCAGCATCAGCGCCCAGTCGAGCCAGCGCCGGCCAGGGAACTCGCACAGGCTGGTGAGCCAGGCCAGGCTCACGCCCAGCACGGTCACACCGGCACCGACGCCCAGCACCAGCGTGAGGGTATTGCCCAGCAGGCGGCTCATCTGGGTGTCGAGCAGATGCGACCAGATCTGCATGTCGATCGACTGCCAGGACAGCAGCAGGACGCTCAGGGGCAGCAGCACCAGAGCGGCAACCAGGGAAACCGGAAGGTACCAGCGGCGTTGGGGGGCGTGGGACAAAACAGAAGTCTCGATACGTGGCGACCGCATCGCGGGACAAGCCCGCTCCCACAGGGGTGTGCACCGGGCCCTGTGGGAGCGGGCTTGTCCCGCGATTGGGCTTCAATGGCCCAGAAGGATAAAGCCTGGCGCTTAGTTCCAGCCAGCCCGGTCCATCAAGCGGATGGCCTCGGCCTGGCGCTTGCCGGCCACTTCCACCGGGATGCTGTCGGCCTTGAAGCTACCCCAGGCCGCCACTTCGGCCGATGGCTTGACCTTCGGGTTGGCCGGGAATTCCTGGTTGATATCGGCGAACAGTTTTTGCGCTTCGTCGCCGGTCATCCACTCCACCAGCTTCTTGGCGGCTTCCGGATGAGGCGCATGCTTGGTCAGGCCGATACCGGAGAGGTTCACGTGCACGCCACGGTCGCTTTGGTTGGGCCAGAACAGCTTGACCGGCAGGCTGGGCTTTTCCTTGTGCAGGCGGCCGTAATAGTAGGTGTTGACGATGCCCACGTCGCACTGGCCGGCCTCGATGGCCTGGAGCACGGCGGTGTCGTCGGAGAACACGTCAGTGGACAGGTTGTTGACCCAACCCTTGATGATTTCCTCGGTCTTGGCTTCGCCGTGGGTCTCGATCAGGGTGGCGGTCAGCGACTGGTTGTAGACCTTCTTCGCCGTGCGCAGGCATAGGCGGCCTTCCCATTGCTTGTCGGCCAGGGCCTCGTAGGTGGTCAGCTCCTCGGGTTTGACCCGGTCGGTGGAGTAGGCGATGGTCCGCGCGCGCAGGCTCAGGCCGGTCCAGTCATGGGACGAGGCGCGGTACTGCGGCGGGATATTGTTATCGATGACGTCCGACTTGATCGGCTGCAGGATGCCCATCTGCTCAGCCTGCCAGAGGTTGCCGGCATCGACGGTGAGCAGCAGGTCGGCAACGCCGTTCTCGCCCTCGGCCTTGATGCGCTGCATCAACGGGGCTTCCTTGTCGGTGATGAACTTGATCTTCACACCGGTCTTGGCGGTGTAGGCGTCGAACACCGGCTTGATCAGCTCGTCGATGCGCGAGGAATACACCACCACCTCGTCCGCCGCCTGGGCGGTGCCGCCGAACAGGGTCAGGGCCAGGGCGGCCAGTAGGGGCTTGCGTGGCAACATCGGGTATTCCTCGCTGAGTTGGGAGGTGCAAATGGTAGTGAATCCCATTTTGCCTCTCACCTACGCAGACGTTACCGAATGTTGCCAAAGGGCCCGGTGTGCACTTCTGTGGGGCTTGTCCCGCGATTGGGCCCTCAGGCCTTCGCCAACTCAGGCAGGTCCCCGGAAAGCCCCAGCGCCTGACGCACGAACAGCGCCTTGGCCTCCGGCACCTGTTCCACCAGTTTCAACCCGCTGTTGCGCAACCAGCGCAGCGGCAGCGGGTTGGCCTGGAACAGGCGCTCGAAGCCTTCCATCGCCGCCATCAATGCCAGGTTGTGCGGCATGCGCCGACGCTCGAAGCGGCTCAGCACCTTCACGTCCGCCAGCCGCTCACCTCGGCCGCAGGCACGCTCCAGTTCCTCGGCCAGCACCGCAGCATCTAGGAAGCCCAAGTTGACGCCCTGCCCGGCCAGCGGATGGATGGTATGGGCGGCATCGCCGATCAACGCCAACCCTTCGTCGACATAACGCTTGGCATGACGCTGGCGCAGCGGCACACACACCCGCGGGTCGGCTCCCAGCACCTCGCCCAGGCGCCCTTCGAAGGCGCGGCCCAAGGCTTCGCAGAAGGCCACGTCATCCAGCGCCATGAGCTTGTCGGCCTGCTCCGGCGTGGTCGACCAGACGATCGAGCACCACACCTGCCCGTCCCCGCGATCCAGCGGCAGGAACGCCAACGGCCCTTCATCGGTGAAACGCTGCCAGGCCGTGGCCTGGTGCGCCTGGCTGCAGCGCACGCTGGTGACGATGGCGTGATGCAGGTAATCCCACTCACGGGTTTCGCAGCCGGTCAGTTTGCGCACCGCGGAGTTGGCGCCGTCGGCAGCCACCACCAGCGGTGCGCGCAGGCGCCGGCCATCGGCCAGGGTCAGCAGCCACTCATCGCCGGAACGGCGCATCTGCTCCAGCCGGGCATTGGGCAGCAGCCCCACGTCGCTGTCGTGCAAGCGCTCCAGCAGGCCGTCTTGCACCACCCTGTTCTCGACGATATGGCCAAGCACCTGAGCATGCACGCTGGCCGCCGAGAAGTGGATCTGCCCGGTGCCGCTGCCGTCCCAGACGTGCATGTCCGAATACGGCGAGACACGCCGACCGGCGATGCCTTCCCAGGCCCCCAGGCGCTCGAGGATGCGCTGGCTGGCCGCGGACAAGGCGCTGACCCGCGGTTCGAAAGGCGCCTGGGCATCGAAGGGTCTTACCGACAGCGGGCCGCCATCGAGCAGGAGGATTTCCAGGCCGCTGTGGTGCAGTGCCAGGGCCAGGGCGCTGCCGACCATACCGGCACCGACAATCAACAGATCTGCGCGCATTTCCATGCCTTACGCCTGCCTCGCTTGCGGCTTGAGCCGCACATAAAGGGTTTTATCGACCCGCGCCACCAGCTCGCCGGCACCGTCGCGGATATCGACCTGCAAACGGGGCAGGTACTTCTTGCCGCCGGCGGTCTGCTGGCGAATGTCTTCCAGCAACGCGTCATCGACGTGGAACTCGGCGAATACCGGGCCCTTGCCCGGTGCGATGAAGTCGATGCTGGCAGCCTTGTCCCAGACGATGTAGTCACGCCCGAGCCGCTCGATCAGCAACAACATGTAGAACGGATCGACCATCGAGTACAGGCTGCCGCCGAACTGGGTGCCGACGTAGTTGCGGTTCCAGCGGGTCAGGTTCATGCGCACCTTGATGCTGCGCATGTCCGGGCTGATGTGCTGCACCCGGATGCCTGCGCCCAGGTAAGGCGGATAGAGATTCAATACCCAGCGCAGCAGGCGCGCCCTGCGGGCCAGTCGAGATGAGTGGCTCATGCCCGCCCCCGTGGATCGGGTCGGGTGCCCAAGCCCATGGCCTGGCGGGCGAACCAGCGCTTGGCCGGCGGCAGCAGGTCGAGCCCCAGCAAGCCGATGTTGCGGCCGGCGGCCAGTAGCGGCTGGCTGCTGCCGAACAGCCGGGTGACCTGGTCGGAGAAACCGATGGTCAGGGCCTGGTCCAACTGTTGGCGTTGGTGATAGGCCTGCAGGGTCGCCAGGTCGCCGGGCTGCTGCGGCCCGGCCAGCAAGGCATCGGCCAGCGACTGCACGTCACGCAGGGACAGGTTGAACCCTTGCCCGGCGATCGGGTGCAGGCTATGGGCGGCGTTGCCCAGCACCACCAGGTGCGGGCGTACCTGCTCTTGGGCCTCGACCAGCGCCAGCGGATACAGATGCCGCGCGCCCACCTGGCGCAGGGCGCCCAGGCGGTAGCCGAAGGCTTCCTGCAGCTCGCGCAGGAAGCTGCGTTCGTCGATGTCCGCCAGGCGCTGGGCATCCATCCCCTGACGGGTCCAGACCAGCGCGCAGCGGTTCTCCGGCAAGGGTAGCAGCGCCATCGGGCCCTGCTCGGTGAAACGTTCGAAGGCCTGGCCGCAGTGGGCCTCGCCCGGGGTGATGTTGGCGATCAGCGCGCTCTGCTCGTAGGGTGTACGGCGCACATGGATGCTCAACTGCTCGCGCAGGCCGGAGCGGCCGCCGTCGGCCAGCACCACCAGGTCACACTCCAGGCTGGTGTCGTCGTCCAGTTGCAGGCGATAGCCGCCGGCGATCGCCTGCAGGGCCTTGACCTCGGCCGGGCAGCGCCAGCTCACCACCTCGGTATCCAGGCCCTGCCACAGGCATTGGCCGAGCCAGGCGTTCTCCACCACGTAACCGAGGGCTGGTACACCTTCCTCGATGGCATCCAGGCGGGTGGCGCCGAAGCGACCACGGTCGGACACCTGGATCTGGCTGATAGGCTCGGCGCGGCGGCTGATGACCTGCCACAGGCCAAGCTGTTCGTAGATCTGCCGGGTGCCGTAGGACAGCGCGGAGGAGCGGGCGTCGTAACTGGGCTGGAAGCTGTCGCCCGGGGCGAAGGGTTCGATCAGCAGGATCTTCCAGCCCCGTGCCTTGGCGCCTGCCTGCAAAGCCAGAGCCAGGCTGGCGCCGACCAGGCCGCCACCGACGATCGCCAGGTTGACCCGGTTCATGCCACGTCCCTTCGGGCGTCGGCCATCAGCGCCTCGATCTCGGCGACCGTGCGCGGCACACCGTTGGTCAGGATTTCACAGCCTTGCCTGGTCACCACTACGTCGTCCTCGATTCGTACGCCGATGCCGCGCCATTTCTTCGCGACGTTCGGGTTGTCGGCTGCAATGTAGATACCCGGCTCGACCGTCAGCGCCATGCCCGGCTCGAGCACGCGCCATTGGCCACCGACCTTGTATTCGCCCACATCGTGCACATCCATGCCCAGCCAATGGCCGGCGCGATGCATGTAGAACGCACGGTGGGCCTCGCTGTCGATCAGGGCCTGCACATCACCCTTGAGCAGCCCCAGTTCCACCAGCCCTTCGGTGATGACCCGCACGGTCGCCTCGTGGGCGTGGTTCCAGTGCTTGCCCGGGGCGATCTCGGCGAAGGCGGCCGCCTGGGCCTTGAGCACCAACTCGTAGATGGCCTTCTGCTCCGGCGAAAAACGCCCGCTGACCGGGAAGGTGCGGGTGATGTCGCTGGCGTAGCAATCGATCTCGCAGCCCGCGTCGATCAACACCAGGTCGCCATCCTTGAGCGGCGCATCGTTCTGCTGGTAATGCAGGATGCAGGCGTTACGCCCCGCCGCGACGATCGAACCATAGGCCGGCATCTTCGCGCCGCCCTTGCGGAACTCGTAGTCGAGCTCGGCTTCCAGGCTGAATTCGTGCAAGCCCGCTCGACAGACCTGCATGGCCCGCACATGAGCGCGGGCGGAAATCTCCGCCGCCGTGCGCATCACCTTCACCTCCGCCGCCGATTTATACAGGCGCATGTCGTGCAGCAAATGATCCAGGGCAACGAACTCGTTCGGTGGCTGGGCGCCCAGGCGCGCCTTGGAGCGGATCACGTTGATCCATTCCATCAGGCGGCGATCGAATTCCGGGTTGCTGCCCATGGCGGTGTAGACCCGGTCGCGGCCTTCGATCAGGCCCGGGAGGATCTCGTCGATATCGGTGATGGGAAACGCATCGTCCGCGCCAAAGTCGCGGATCGCGCCTTCCTGGCCGGCACGCAGGCCATCCCACAGTTCGCGCTCAGGGTTGCGCTCGCGGCAGAACAGCACGTACTCGCCATGTTCACGCCCCGGAATCAGGGCGATCACCGCCTCGGGCTCGGGGAAGCCGCTGAGGTATTGGAAGTCGCTGTCCTGGCGATACACATGCTCGACGTCGCGGTTGCGGATGGCAACCGCGGCGGCGGGCAGGATGGCGATGCTGTTGGGGACCATCTGCGCCATCAGCGCCTTGCGCCGACGGGCATACTCGGCCTTCGGAATACGGCTCATGGGCACGACAACCCCCGGAATATCAGTGCAGCGATGGCTTGGGCGCGGGCGCGGCCGGCTTGGCCAGCTCCGTGTACAGCAGCAGGGGCGCGACACGCAGGTACTCCATGACTTCCATGTAGTCGCTCTCGCCGTCTTCGGACTCCTCCAGCGCTTCCTGGACCTGCGAAATGGCCACCAGGTCCTGGAGCACCTCCTTCGCATCGGTGGACAAGTCCTTGCCACCGGCGTTCAGGCCGAAGCCGGTGATGAAGCCCTGGCACCATTGGCCCAGCGCAGTGGCACGCTCGGCGAGCGGGGCTTCGTCGCTGGGCAGCAGCAGGACGATGGCGACGTCTTCGCCGGTGAGCTCGGCCTTGACCATTTCCTGCAGGCCGATCAGTGCGGCGCGCACGTTGTCTTCAGGCTCGTTTTCCAGCGCGCCGGCGGCATCGGCCAGCCAGGCGTCGGCATCGAAACCTGCGCCGGCGCAGCTGCGGCCGATCAGCAGGCCGTGCAGTTCGGCTGGGGAAACAGGGTGGCCGTTGCTGGCGAGCAGCGAGGCGAAGGCGGTGTAGGGCGATTGGGTATTGGGCATGGGCAGCTAGGCGCCAAGCGGCGCAATGACTAGAATGAAGACCTTGTATCCTAGCACCGGCAGGCGCGCCAAGACCATCAGCACTGGCCGTACCGCCCCCGGAACAGGCATGATCGCCGGGCAGTCAACGAGGGAGCGAATCGAGTGCAACCCATGCCAGAGAACGACCTGCAGGCACTGATGAGCCGATTCGAATCGCTCATCGAGCGTGTCGAGCAACTAAAACGCCAAAATGCACTCCTAGTAGCTCAGGAAAAATCCTGGCGCGAGGAGCGCGCCCACCTCATCGAAAAGAACGAGATCGCAAGGCGCAAGGTCGAGTCGATGATTTTACGCCTCAAGGCCCTGGAGCAAGACTCATGAGTTCAAGCAATAGCGTCACCGTCCAGATCCTCGACAAGGAATACTCGATCATCTGCCCGCCGGAAGAACGCAACAACCTGATCAGTGCCGCACGCTACCTGGATGGCAAGATGCGCGAGATCCGCAGCAGCGGCAAGGTGATCGGCGCCGACCGCATCGCCGTCATGGCCGCGCTGAACATCACCCACGAACTGCTGCACCGCCAGGAACGCCCGGATGTCGCCGCCAGCGGCACCACCCGCGAGCAGGTGCGCGACTTGCTGGAGCGAGTCGACCAGGCGCTGTCCGACGACACGGATACCAAAATCGGCTGAGATTGGTATACTGGCGCCACTCCCTGGGGGATGCGCCAGTCGGTTATGTCCCTGAGCCGATACGCACAACCACGGGGGTTGCACGCTGGGGCCGGTGTGCATGTCCGCCCGACGGAAAGCCTTAACGCCCCCTGCAATCTCCACCTTGAACTTTCGGGTTCAAGGGCTACACCGATAGCGGTTTCATCGGGGAGCCTGAATTTTTGCTTGCCCGCCTCCTCCGGCGGGCAATTTCGTCTAGCCGCCATGGCGGCCGGTACACCTGGGAACGCACGTGCCATGACCGACACCGCGCCGCTCACCCGCCCTCAACTCCGCCGCCTGCTTCGCAATGCCCGCCGCGCGCTGACACCTGCCCAGCAACGCCAGGCTTCGCTCGGCCTGTATCGTCAGCTGGCCCAGCACCCCCTGTTTCGCCGCGCCCGGCACATTGCCCTGTACCTTCCCAATGACGGGGAGATAGACCCGCGCCTGCTGCTGCGCGAAGCCCAGCGACGCGGCAAGCGCACCTATCTGCCGGTGCTGCATGCCTGGCCACGCACGCGCATGGTCTTCCAGCGCTTCGAGCAAGGCGAGAAGCTGCGGCCCAACCGTTTCCGCATTCCAGAGCCGCTGATCGAACGCAAGCGCCAACGGCCGATCTGGTCGCTGGACCTGATCCTGCTGCCATTGGTCGGCTTCGATGAAATCGGTGGGCGCCTGGGCATGGGTGGCGGCTTCTATGACCGCAGCCTGGCCTACCAGGCACGACGCAAGGTGTGGAAGAAACCGCTGCTGCTGGGCCTTGCCCACGAATGCCAGAAGGTGGAACGCCTGGCCCAGGCCAGTTGGGATGTACCGCTCAAGGGGACGGTCTCGGACCGCGGTTGGTACCTGGCACCGGCTTGACCGGTGCCAGCGACGGAATCAGCGCTGCTGCTGGGTAGGCTCGACCGGCATCTGATAGGCAGCGTCAGCCTTACGCTCCCAGAAACTCTGCGCATAGCCCGTGGTGACGACACCCAGGCCGAAGATGAAGACCAGGATCCAGAGCAAGTCCGGTTTGCGTTGGTTCATGGATGAATGCCCCCCTAAGGCAAACAGTCAGGCTCGGCAACCTTCTTGGTGCTGCCGGAGCGTCGAGCTTTAAAATCGGCGCATTTTCCGACAACGTGAGGCGACACGCAAACCTTGACGTCAACCGACTGTCGGTTTCATGCAACATGTTATTTCAAATTTTTTCAGGAGCCGTCTCCATGGCCTATTGGCTGATGAAATCCGAGCCCGACGAGCTTTCCATCGATGCCCTGGCGCGCCTCGGCCAGACGCGCTGGGACGGGGTGCGCAACTACCAGGCGCGCAACTTCCTGCGTGCCATGAACGTCGGTGACGAGTTCTTCTTCTATCACTCCAGCTGCCCACAGCCCGGGATCGCCGGGATCGCCCGCATCAGCGCAGCGGCCTACCCCGACCCGACCGCCCTGGATCCCGAAAGCCACTACTTCGACGCCAAGGCCAACGCCGAGAAGAACCCTTGGAGCGCGGTCGACGTCACTCACGTGAAAACGTTCAAGCAGGTACTGGGGCTTGGGCTGCTCAAGCAACAAGCCGCGCTTGCCGAATTGCCGCTGGTGCAAAAGGGCAGCCGGTTATCGGTGATGCCGGTAACTGCCGAGCAGTGGGCGGCGATTGTTGCGCTGGCGCGCTGAATTTGGCTTGAGTGTTGCGCCGCGCTTTCGATCGAGCGCCGCCCACGCGGCGCTCGATCGCACGGCTTACAAATCTCTGAAGCCATTCACTGCACGATCAGGTTGTTGAACAACAGGTCTTCGACGATCGGCTTGCCTTCCTCGCTCTCCATCACCTGCTGCACCTGCTTGAGCGCTTCCTGGCGCAGCTTCTCCTTGGCCTCGACATTGCTCATGTTCTCCAGCCCCTGCTGGGTGAACAGTGCCACCAGCTGGTTGCGAATCAGCGGCTCGTGGTGCTTGACCGCGGCAGCCGCAGCGTCGCCGGTCACACGCAAGGCCACGTCGGCCTTGTACACGCGCAGCTTGGGGCCGCCATCAAGGGCGTAGTTGCCAACGAAAGGTGGGCTGAGGTTGATGTAGGAAACCTTGGGCTCACCGTCCTTGCCTTCCTCGGCCACCGCCATGGCCGGCAGCAGCAGGGCCAGCATCATCAAGATCCACGCTTTCACGAATTCGCTCCTCAATACAATTGGCGCCAGCTTACCCAGCACACCGCTCAAACCCAAGCCCGGGCTTATGCCGCCCCATCAGGGCGGGCCATGCTCGTTGACCTGGCCTGCGCCCCTCCTACACTTATCGGCCAACGCACGCAAAGGAATAGCCCCGATGAAAGCAGTGTTGTGCAAGACCCTCGGCCCGGCGAGCGCCCTGGTGCTGGAAGAGGTGGCGAGCCCGGCCCCCAAGCGCAACGAGATCGTGCTGGACGTGCATGCCGCAGGCGTCAACTTCCCCGACACCTTGATCATCGAAGGCAAGTACCAGTTCCAACCGCCTCTGCCCTTCTCGCCAGGCGGCGAGGCTGCGGGCGTGGTGGCTGCAATCGGAGAGAAGGCAGGCGATTTCAAAATCGGTGACCGGGTCATGGCCCTGACCGGCTGGGGGGCCTTCGCCGAGCAGGTGGCCGTGCCCTTCTACAATGTGTTGCCGATCCCCACCACCATGGATTTCACCACCGCTGCGGCCTTCGGCATGGCCTACGGCACCTCGATGCACGCACTGGCCCAACGTGGCCAGCTCAAGGCCGGGGAAACTTTGTTGGTACTGGGTGCATCGGGAGGCGTTGGCCTGGCGGCGGTGGAGATCGGCAAGGCCATGGGCGCCCGTGTGATCGCCGCTGCCAGCAACGCCGAAAAGCTCGCGGCAGCCAAAGCAGCAGGAGCCGATGAGCTGATCGACTACCGCCAGGCCAGCCTGCGCGACGAAATCAAGCGCCTGACCGGCGACCAGGGCGTGGACGTGGTCTACGACCCAGTCGGTGGCGAACTGTTCGAGCAGGCGGTACGAGGCCTAGCGTGGAACGGTCGGATGCTGGTGGTGGGGTTTGCCAGCGGGACCATACCGCAATTGCCGGTGAACCTGACACTGCTCAAGGGCGCGGCGGTGATTGGCGTGTTCTGGGGTGCGTTTGCCCAGCGCCAGCCTGAAGACAATGCTGCCAACTTCCGACAGTTGTTTGCCTGGCATGCCGAGGGCAAGCTCAAGCCGCTGGTGTCGCAGACCTATCCACTGGCCGAGGCCGGGGCGGCCATCGAGCGGTTGGCGCAGCGGCAGGCGGTGGGCAAGTTGGTGGTGGTGGCTCGCTAGGCACGGGGCTGCTTTGCAGCCCATCGCGGCACAAGGCCGCTCCTACAGAAAAGCGGTGCAGCCTTTGTGGGTGCGGGCTTGCCCCGCGATTGCGCCAGGCCTGCCTATACCTCACGCAGGTTATGGCACCGGTGGAAGCGCGCCTCTAGGTTGCGATCCGGCATCTGGTGGCTGCGCAAGGCATTTAGTGTCTGCTCGACATAGTCGCGGGTGCTGCCATAGCGCCCTTTGGCGCTGGCCAGGATCTGGCTGAGCAGGGTGTCCGGCAGGTTCCCCGCATAGCACGGCAGGTGACGCTCCAACACGAAGCCCAGCGCCTGGACCTTGCTGCCATCACCCAACCGGCAGCTGAGCCAGTGCGGTCGGTAGGCGGGGTAAGGCATCTCCCGCTGCCACAGGGCCATCAACGAATCGTCCAGGTTGCGTTCATCCAGGCGGTAGGCAAAGCCGCTGCACGAACCACCTCGGTCCAGCCCGAACACCAGCCCTGGACACTCCGGTGTGCCGCGGTGCTCGTGGGACCACAAATACAGCCCTCGGTGATAGCCATGTACCCGGGCCCGCTGACGCTCGACCGAATTGCACTCTGGCCGCCAGATCAATGACCCATAGGCGAACAACCACACCGGCCCGCCTTCATGGCGCGACATGGTCAGTTTCATTGAATGGTGCAATTGGTCGCGGGTCAGTTGCTGGCCGAAATCCAGCGAAGGAGGATAAGTTACCTGCCAGGACGAACTTTCAAGTGTCGACATGATGCTGCCGCCATGATTCCCCGTAAACTTCTGAAGGCCATCACTGTAACGTAATGGCGCTTCACTGGACTTACCGTACGGCAGAAAGCACCGCGCATTCAAGCCCCTTGTACAGCCTGCGTCCCGTACTTGACTGCCATGAAAATCAATATAGACAGGTATTGTTCCGTTGGGGGGCGAAAGTTATTAACAGCGCCCGCAATAATAATCGCCTTATAATCCTTTGGGGTAACGCGAGTTATAAAGAACGGCACACCGTTGCAGTGTGCCGTGCACTTTCAGCCTCGGGGGGCGTAGGCAAACACATCGGCGCGCATGCGATGCGCGTCCATGCCCGCCTCGACCAGGGCATCTAGGGTGGCGTAGACCATGTTCGGCGAACCACTGGCATAGACATGCACCTGGTTCAGGTCGGCGATGTCTTCGCAGACCGCCTCATGCAGCAACCCGCAGCGCCCCTCCCAACTGCACAGGTCGCTCACCACTTTGTGCAGGAACAGGTTGGGCAGGCGTTGCCATTCGGCCCAGTGTTCGATCTGGTAGAAATCCTCAGGCCGACGCACCCCCCAATAGAGGTGCACCGGATGCTTGAACCCTTGGGCACGGCAGTGCTCGACCAGGCTGTGCATCTGGCCCATGCCGGTACCGGCGGCGATTAGCACCAATGGCCCGTCCGGCAGCTCAGCCAGATGAGTGTCGCCGAATGGCATTTCGATGCGCGCGACACCGTCGCGCTGCAATTGGGCCAGCAGCTGCAGAGCGCTGTTTTCCCGCGCCAGCACGTGCAGTTCCAGGTCTCGCCCGCCATGGGGCGCCGAGGCCAGGGAGAACGCGGCCTTGTCGGCGCCGTCGCGCTCGATCATCAGGTATTGCCCGGCATGGTAGCGGGGCGGTTTGCCTGCCGGTGCACGCAGGCGCACACGCCAGACGTCGCCACCGACCTCTACGCATTCGCTCACGGTGCAGGCCAGCTTGCGCACCGGCAGCTCGCCCAGGGCCAATACGCCGTCCCAGAGCAATACGCAATCTTCCAGCGGCTCGGCGATGCAGGTGAACAGCTCGCCGTGGTCGCGCACTTCACCTTCCTGGCGCACCCGCCCGTCCACCAGCAAGGCGGCACAGACGTGGCAATTGCCGTTGCGGCAGCTGTTCGGGCAGTCGTAGCCCAGGCGCCGCGCGGCGTCCAGAATTCTCTCCCCGGGCTCGATTGCCAATACCGCCCCGGACGGCTGCAAGGTTACCTGCATCAATCTATTCCCAACTGATCCCACAGCTCATCGATACGGCGGGTGACGGCCTCGTCCTTGACGATGGCACGGCCCCATTCGCGTGTAGTCTCGCCCGGCCACTTGTGCGTAGCGTCCAGGCCCATCTTCGAACCCAGGCCCGATACCGGTGACGCGAAGTCCAGGTAGTCGATCGGCGTGTTGTCGATCATCACCGTATCACGCTTGGGGTCCATGCGCGTGGTGATGGCCCAGATCACGTCGTTCCAGTCGCGGGCGTTGATGTCGTCGTCGGTGACGATAACGAATTTGGTGTACATGAACTGTCGCAGGAACGACCAGACACCCAGCATCACGCGCTTGGCGTGGCCCGGGTACTGCTTTTTCATGGTCACCACCGCCATGCGGTACGAGCACCCCTCCGGCGGCAGGTAGAAGTCGACGATTTCCGGGAACTGCTTCTGCAGGATCGGCACGAACACTTCGTTCAGCGCCACGCCCAGGATCGCCGGTTCATCCGGTGGACGGCCGGTGTAGGTGCTGTGGTAGATCGGCTTCTGGCGGTGGGTGATGCGCTCGACGGTGAACACCGGGAAGCTGTCCACTTCGTTGTAGTAGCCGGTATGGTCGCCGTAAGGGCCTTCCGGGGCCATTTCGCCCGGGTGGATCACGCCTTCGAGAATGATCTCGGCGGTGGCCGGCACCTGCAGGTCGCTGCCCCGGCACTTGACCAGCTCGGTGCGGTTACCGCGCAGCAGGCCGGCGAAGGCATATTCCGATAGCGTATCCGGCACCGGCGTCACGGCGCCGAGGATGGTCGCCGGGTCCGCGCCCAGGGCCACGGCCACCGGGAACGGTTGGCCGGGGTGCTTTTCGCACCATTCACGGTAGTCCAGGGCACCGCCCCGGTGGCTCAGCCAACGCATGATCACCTTGTTGCGGCCGATCAACTGTTGTCGGTAGATGCCGAGGTTCTGGCGGTCCTTGTTGGGGCCACGGGTGACGGTCAGCCCCCAGGTGATCAGCGGCGCTACGTCGCCCGGCCAGCAGTGCTGGATGGGCAGTTGGGTGAGGTCGACATCCTCGCCTTCGACCACCACCTCCTGGCACACCGCATCCTTGACCACCTTCGGGGCCATCGACACGACTTTCTTGAAGATCGGCAGCTTGGACCAGGCGTCCTTCAGACCCTTCGGCGGCTCTGGCTCCTTGAGGAAGGCCAGCAGCTTGCCGATTTCACGCAGTTCGTCGACCGACTCGGCCCCCATGCCCATAGCCACGCGCTCCGGCGTGCCGAACAGGTTGCCCAGCACCGGCATGTCGAAGCCGGTGGGCTTTTCGAACAGCAGCGCCGGGCCTTTGGCGCGCAGCGTGCGGTCGCAGACTTCGGTCATTTCCAGGACAGGGGAGATCGGAACCTGGATGCGCTTGAGTTCACCGCGCTGTTCCAGGCCACGGATGAAGTCGCGCAAGTCGCGATACTGCATGCATGTGCCTCGTGGTTGGCCGTATCGGTCGGGGGTGCTGAGTGTAGCGCCGTTCGGCGTTTTGTTGGGGCGAAAATGAATCGGGGCCGCTTCGCGCCCCATCGCGGGACAAGCCCGCTCCTACAGGATCGGTGTGATACCTGTAGGAGCGGGCTTGTCCCGCGATGGGTTGCAAAGCAGCCCCAATCAATTCCAGCTAGAAACGCTTACTTGCGCTTCATCGACAGGAAGAACTCGTCGTTGGTCTTGGTCTGCTTGAGCTTGTCGACCAGGAACTCGATGGCCGCGACTTCGTCCATCGGGTGCAGCAGCTTGCGCAGGATCCACATGCGCTGCAGTTCGTCGTCGGCGGTCAGCAGCTCTTCACGGCGGGTACCGGACTTGTTGATGTTGATGGCCGGGAACACGCGCTTCTCGGCGATGCGGCGGTCCAGCGGCAGTTCCATGTTGCCGGTACCCTTGAATTCTTCGTAGATCACCTCGTCCATCTTCGAGCCGGTTTCGACCAGCGCGGTGGCGATGATGGTCAGCGAACCGCCTTCCTCGATGTTACGGGCGGCACCAAAGAAGCGCTTCGGCTTTTCCAGGGCATGGGCATCGACACCACCGGTCAGCACTTTGCCGGAGCTCGGGATCACGGTGTTGTAGGCACGGGCCAGACGGGTGATGGAGTCGAGCAGGATGACCACGTCCTTCTTGTGCTCGACCAGGCGCTTGGCCTTCTCGATGACCATCTCGGCTACCTGCACGTGGCGGGTCGGCGGCTCGTCGAAGGTGGAAGCGACCACTTCGCCACGCACGGTGCGTTGCATCTCGGTCACTTCTTCCGGGCGCTCGTCGATCAGCAGGACGATCAGGTGGCACTCGGGGTTGTTACGGGTGATGTTGGCAGCGATGTTCTGCAGCATGATGGTCTTGCCCGCCTTCGGCGGGGCGACGATCAGGCCACGCTGGCCCTTGCCGATCGGGGCGCACAGGTCGATGACGCGGCCGGTGAGGTCTTCGGTGGAGCCGTTGCCGGCCTCCATCTTCAGACGCTCGTTGGGGAACAGCGGCGTCAGGTTTTCGAACAGGATCTTGTTCTTCGCGTTTTCCGGACGGTCGAAGTTGATGGTGTCGACCTTCAGCAGGGCGAAGTAACGCTCCCCTTCCTTCGGCGGGCGGATCTTGCCGACGATGGTGTCGCCGGTGCGCAGGTTGAAGCGACGGATCTGGCTGGGCGAGACATAGATGTCGTCAGGGCCGGCCAGATAGGACGCATCTGCCGAACGCAGGAAACCGAAACCATCCTGGAGAATTTCCAGCACGCCGTCACCCGAGATCTCTTCGCCGCTTTTCGCGTGCTTCTTCAACAGGGCGAAAATCACGTCCTGCTTGCGCGAACGGGCCATGTTTTCGATGCCCATCTGTTCGGCCATTTCCAGCAGATCGGTAATCGGCTTTTGCTTGAGTTCTGTCAGGTTCATAAGGGGAGTGACGTAATCATGTAAGAAGGGAGAAATTAAGCGTTGGCTTAATGAGGCCGCGCCGCAAGATGGCGACAGGATCGCGTACTGATTCGAATTAGGGATGCTTCGGCGACGGCGTGCAGAGGGCACTGGAGAAGCAGTGCGAGGCCGAATGTAACACTTGCTTTTTTCGACGTCTAGTGGTTTTGGCTGGGTAAATCGTACCCTGTGGGAGCGGGTTTACCTGCGAAGGCAGCTGCGGGAACAACAGTGAATTGTCGGGCAAACCCACTCCCACAAATCCTTCAGGCCAAAAAAAGCCCCGCATTCGCGGGGCCTTTTCATATCACAGGTGGGCGTCGAGGAACGCGGCCAGCTGGGATTTGGACAGGGCGCCGACCTTGGTCGCCTCGACGTTGCCGTTCTTGAACAGCATCAGCGTCGGGATGCCGCGCACGCCGTGCTTGGCCGGAGTTTCCTGGTTTTCGTCGATGTTCAGCTTGGCGACGGTCAGTTTGCCTTCGTAGGTGGCAGCGATGTCGTCCAGGACCGGAGCGATCATCTTGCATGGGCCGCACCATTCGGCCCAGTAGTCGACCAGCACCGGGCCTTGAGCCTGCAGTACCTCGGCTTCGAAGCTGGCGTCGGTGACGTGTTTGATTTTGTCGCTCATGGAAATCTCCAAGGTCGTAAGCAATAAAAAACGTTGCCCATCATAGCCGCAGCCACGCCCTACAGGAAGTCGTTGGCGATTGAGGGTAACTATAGTTGTGCAAGACGCCACGTATCGAAGCAGACACACCAATGTCTTGGCAGTACGTGGCACCTTGCCCTGCATCAAGACCCAGCATTGTAATGCGTTGGCGCCAGCCATGGATCATGGCAGGATTGCTGGGTTATCGACCGAGAACATCGAGATCATGCCGCATACCACCGCGAAGAACCTGTCTCTGATCGCCGCCATCGACCTTGGCTCCAACAGCTTCCATATGGTCGTGGCCAAGGGCCACCTCAGCGAAATCCGCATTCTCGAGCGGCTCGGGGAAAAAGTGCAGCTGGCCGCCGGCATCAACGAAGAACGCCAGCTCAGCGAAGAAGCCATGCAACGGGGCCTGGACTGCCTCAAGCGCTTCGCCCAACTGATCAACGGCATGCCCGCGGGCGCCGTGCGCATCGTCGGCACCAACGCCCTGCGCGAAGCGCGCAACCGCAACGAATTCATCCAGCGCGCCGAAGCCATCCTCGGCCACCCGGTCGAAGTGATTTCCGGCCGCGAGGAAGCGCGCCTGATCTACCTGGGCGTCTCCCATACGCTGGCCGACACCCCCGGCAAGCGCCTGGTCGCCGACATCGGCGGCGGCAGCACCGAATTCATCATCGGCCAACGCTTCGAACCACTGCTGCGCGAGAGCCTGCAGATGGGCTGCGTCAGCTTCACCCAGCGCTATTTCCGCGACGGCAAGATCACCCCGGCGCGCTACGCCCAGGCCTATACTGCTGCGCGCCTGGAGCTGATGAGCATCGAGAATGCCCTGCACCGCCTGACCTGGGACGAGGCCATTGGCTCTTCGGGCACTATCCGCGCCATCGGTGCGGCCATCAAGGCCAACGGCATGGGCAACGGCGAGGTCAACGCCGACGGCCTGGCCGCGCTCAAGCGCAAGCTGTTCAAGCTGGGCGAAACCGACAAGATCGACTTCGAGGGCGTCAAGCCGGACCGCCGCGCCATCTTCCCGGCAGGCCTCGCGATCCTCGAGGCTATCTTCGATGCCTTGGAACTGCAGCGCATGGACCACTGCGACGGCGCTCTGCGCGAAGGTGTGCTGTATGACCTGCTGGGTCGCCATCACCACGAGGACGTGCGCGAACGCACCTTGAACTCGCTGATGGAACGCTACCACGTGGACAACGGCCAGGCGGCACGGGTCGAGCGCAAGGCATTGCATGCCTTCGACCAGGTGGCCAAGGCATGGAACCTCGAGGAAGGGAACTGGCGCGATCTGCTGAGCTGGGCAGCCAAAGTGCATGAAATAGGCCTGGATATCGCGCATTATCACTACCACAAGCACGGCGCCTACCTGATCGAGCACTCCGACTTGGCCGGCTTCTCCCGCGAAGACCAGCAGATGCTCGCCCTGCTGGTGCGCGGCCACCGGCGCAACATTCCCAAAGACAAGTTCGCTGAATTCGGCGATGAAGGCATCCAGCTGATCCGCCTGTGCGTACTGCTGCGCTTCGCCATCTTGTTCCACCACATCCGTGGCAACCAGCAGATGCCGAAAGTGGAGCTGCATGCTGGCGAGGAAAGCCTGGAAGTGGTGTTCCCCGACGGCTGGCTGGAAGAAAACCAACTGACCCAGGCCGACTTCGCCAACGAGGCGCAGTGGCTGGCGCGGGTCAACTTCGTGCTTAGCGTGCGTTAAGTTCGACCTGAGATTAGCAAGGGGGGGCTTCGCCCCCTTTCGCGGCACAAGGCCGCTCCTACAGAGAACGCAACACCCTATAGGAGCGGCCTTGTGCCGCGAAAGGGCCGCAACGCGACCCCCCGCTATCGAACGTTCAGCACCGGGTTGCTCAAGCGCTCGAGCAAGGCCGCCTGGGCATTGCGTGGGTTCTGGTTACCGGTCGGCGTACTGCGCACATAGCGGCCGTCCGGCTGCAGGATCCACGCGTGGGTGTTGTCGGTGAGGTAGCCTTCGAGTTCCTTCTTCACCCGCAGGATCAACTTCTTGCCCTCCACCGGGAAGCAGGTCTCGACACGCTTGTCGAGGTTGCGCTCCATCCAGTCGGCGCTGGACAGGAACATCTGCTCCTCGCCGCCATTGAGGAAGTAGAACACCCGCGTGTGTTCCAGGAAGCGGCCGATGATCGAGCGCACCTGGATGTTGTGCGAAACCCCCGGGATGCCAGGGCGCAAGCAGCACATGCCACGCACCACCAGGTCGATGCGCACACCGGCCTGGCTGGCCTTGTACAGCGCGCGGATCACCTTGGCGTCTGTCAGCGAGTTGAACTTGGCGATGATGTGCGCCGGTTTGCCCTCGACTGCGAACTGCGTTTCCCGCGCGATCATGTCGAGCATGCCCTTCTTCAGTGTGAAGGGTGCATGGAGCAGCTTCTTCATGCGCAGGGTCTTGCCCATGCCGATCAGCTGGCTGAACAGCTTGCCGACGTCCTCGCACAGGGCGTCGTCGGAGGTCAGCAGGCTATAGTCGGTGTACAGGCGGGCGTTGCCGGCGTGGTAGTTGCCGGTGCCCAGGTGGGCATAGCGCACGATCTCACCCTGCTCGCGGCGCAGGATCAGCATCATCTTGGCGTGGGTCTTGAAACCGACCACGCCGTAGATCACCACCGCACCCGCGGCCTGCAGGCGGCTGGCCATCTGCAGGTTGGACTCTTCGTCGAAACGCGCACGCAGCTCGATCACTGCTGTGACTTCCTTGCCGTTACGCGCGGCGTCCACCAGCGCATCGACGATCTCGGAGTTGGCACCACTGCGGTACAAGGTCTGGCGCACGGCGAGTACATGCGGATCCTTGGCGGCCTGGCGCAGCAGGTCGACCACCGGGGTGAAGGATTCGAACGGGTGCATCAGCAACACGTCCTGCTTGCCGACCACGCTGAAGATGTTGTCGGCATTTTGCAGGATCTTCGGAATAGCTGGGGTGAACGGCGTGTATTGCAGCTCCGGGTGGCTGTCCAGGCCGGTGATGCTGAACAGGCGGGTCAGGTTGACCGGGCCGTTGACCTGGTACAGCTCGCTCTCGCTCAGGCTGAACTGCTTGAGCAGGTAGTCGGACAGGTGTTTCGGGCAATTGTCGGCCACTTCCAGGCGCACGCCGTCACCATAACGACGCGAGAACAGCTCTCCGCGCAAGGCGCGGGCCAAGTCTTCGACATCTTCGGAATCGAGCGCCAGGTCCGCGTTGCGGGTCAGGCGGAACTGGTAGCAGCCCTTGACCTTCATGCCCTGGAACAGGTCATCGGCGTGGGCGTGGATCATCGACGACAGGAACACGAAATTGTCGCCGCTGCCACCGACTTCCTCCGGCACACGGATGACCCGAGGCAGCAGGCGAGGCGCCGGGATGATGGCCAAGCCCGAGTCACGGCCAAAGGCATCGACGCCCTCGAGCTCGACGATGAAGTTCAGGCTCTTGTTGACCAGCAGCGGGAACGGGTGCGTCGGGTCGAGGCCGATCGGGGTGATGATCGGCGCGATCTCGTCGCGGAAGAAACGGCGCACCCAGGTCTTGAGCTTGGTGTTCCAGTGGCGACGGCGGATGAAGCGGATCTGGTGCTTTTCCAGCTCCGGCAGCAGCACGTCGTTGAGAATCGCATACTGGCGCTCCACCTCGCTGTGCACCAGTTCGCTGATACGCGCCAAGGCCTGGTGCGGCTGCAGGCCGTCAGCTCCGGCCTGTTCACGGGCGAAGGTGATCTGCTTTTTAAGGCCTGCCACGCGAATCTCGAAGAACTCGTCCAGGTTGCTGGAGAAGATCAGCAGGAATTTCAGGCGTTCGAGCAGTGGGTAGGACTCGTCCAGTGCCTGCTCCAGCACACGGATGTTGAACTGCAGTTGCGAAAGCTCGCGATGAATGTACAGGCTGCTGTCGTCCAGGCTTGGAATGGTGACCGCAGGGGCCGGTGCAGGCGCTGGAGCCACAGCTTCAGGTTGTGCAGCCTCCGGCAGGTCCGGCGGGGTCTGTACCATTTCTTCGGGAACCGCCTGGGCATCCTTGATCGCGACAGGTGTTAGCACTTCGTTATTCATCTGACGTTCCTGGAGGGCGTTACGACCCTCTCGATAATTGAGCGGCACGCGCGGTGAAATGAGTCAGGATGCCATCGGTGTTCGCTGGTTTGAAGTCCATTGCGACGCGAAAAGACCGCTTTGTCATTTTTGCGGGCCCGCCGGGCGGGGAATGGGACCGAACGTCGCGGCGCAAGAAGGCGACCTGGGACGAATGGGCAGCGAGGCAAGCTCACGATAAGGCTCCTGAACCCGCGCTGGCGGGCTGGCGCGACAGTTATAAGCAGCCATTATGACGCCTGGATGACAGCCAAAGGCACCTTGTGACTGACGGCCTGAGTCGTCTTTCTTGTAGGAAATGTTCACGCCGAGACACAGTTGGACACTTTCCCGAACGCGCGCGAAGGGGTAGGCTTCGCGTTCATTTCGCTAGCACCCCAGAAAATGCTTCAACAATTCCTGCAGGATTTCGGCTATTTTGCCCTTTTTCTCGGCACGTTTTTTGAAGGCGAGACCATCCTGGTTCTTGCGGGCTTCCTTGCGTTCCGCGGTTACATGGACATCAATCTGGTGGTGCTCACCGCGTTCTTCGGCAGCTACGCCGGCGACCAGCTGTGGTACTTCATGGGCCGTCGACATGGTCGCGCGATCCTGGCACGCAAGCCGCGCTGGCAAGCGATGGGCGATCGGGCCCTGGATCACATTCGGCGCCACCCGGACATCTGGGTACTGAGCTTTCGCTTCGTCTACGGCCTGCGCACGGTGATGCCGGTTGCCATCGGCCTGTCCGGCTACCCGCCACGCCGTTACCTGCTGCTCAACGGCATCGGTGCGGCGGTCTGGGCCCTGGCCTTGGGCGCGGCGGCCTACCACTTCGGCGCCATCCTCGAAGGCATGCTGGGCAACGTCAAGAAATATGAACTCTGGGTACTCGGCGGCCTGTTGCTGTTGGGCGGCCTGCTCTGGCTGCGCCGACGCTTCCGCACCCTGCGTGCCGAGCGCAAGGCGGCTGCGGCAAGCCAAGCCTCGGAGGCGGTTTCCCAGGAACAGGGCCCAGACCAGCACTAGCGCCCCTCGCGCCATCAATACGCTGTTCAGGCGTGGAACATGCCCCCGCCGCTGCACTCCAAATAGACAGGATTTCGGCCTCTGCGCGGGAAACCCTGTGACGAGTTCTGCCAAACTAGAGGACAGTTAGCGCCTCGACACTGGAGTAATGAGCATGCAAAAAAAAGTTGCGGTGATTCTGTCTGGCTGCGGCGTCTACGATGGCGCCGAGATCCATGAAAGCGTGATCACCCTGCTGCGCCTGGATCAGCGTGGCGCCCAGGTGCAGTGCTTCGCGCCGAACATTGCGCAGATGCACGTGATCGATCATCTGACCGGCCAGGAAATGCCGGAGTCGCGCAACGTGCTGGTGGAATCGGCGCGCATCGCCCGCGGTGACATCAAGGATATCCGCGAGGCCAAGGCCGAGGACTTCGACGCCTTGATCGTCCCGGGTGGCTTCGGCGCGGCGAAGAACCTGTCCAACTTTGCGGTCGAAGGCGCCAACTGCACGGTGAACCCGGACGTGCTGGCGCTGGCTGAAGCGTTTGCCGAAGCCGGCAAGCCGGTTGGCCTGATCTGCATTTCCCCGGCGCTGGCGGCGAAGATCTATGGCCCAGGCGTGGTCTGTACCATCGGCAACGATGCCGACACCAGCGCAGCAGTGGTGAAAATGGGCGGTACCCACGAAGACTGTGATGTGCATGACATCGTCGAAGATACCCAGCGCAAGCTGGTGACCACCCCAGCCTACATGCTCGCCAAGTCGATCAGCGAGGCGGCCGGTGGGATCTACAAGCTGGTGGATAGGGTGCTGGAGCTGACTCACGAAGGTGAGCAGTAATAGGCCTCTGACACCTTGTGGGGGCGGCGGTGCGCCGCTCCTACAAGGTGCTGCATCACTCACCCCTTGGATAGCCGAGTCAGTATCCGGTCCAGCGAATTGGCGAACGCCTGTTTCTCCCGCTCGCCATAAGGCGCCTGCCCTCCCCCGACCTGCCCCTGCTCGCGCAGCTCGGTGAACAGGTTGCGCACCGCCAGCCGCTCGCCCATGTTGCGCTCGTCGAACTCGCGCCCCCGCGGGTCCAGCGCTGCCACACCTTTCTTGATCAGCCGGTCGGCCAACGGCACGTCGCTGCAGATCACCAACTCGCCCGGCACGGCGTTCTCCACCAAGTAGTCATCAGCCGCATCCATGCCGCTGGGAACCACGATCAGCCGCACACAGGCGAACGCGGGCTTGATCTGGGCCTGGCCGGCCACCAGGACGACCTCGAACTTGCGCTTGAGAGCGAATTTGACGATCAGGTCCTTGGCCGCCTTGGGGCAGGCGTCGGCGTCGATCCATACACGCATGGGTATTCCTTGGAAATCGGGGCTGAAAGTGCCCATAGTACGCCTTCAGCTCGCCGCGGGCCGGCGCTTTTCGGCCAGACGGCTGCGTCCGTACAGCACGACGATAGCCACCAACGCCACCACCTGTGCGCCCAGCGAGTAGGCGTCGGCATGGATGCCCAGCCAATCGAACTCGACGAAGGGCACCGGCCGGGTTCCCAGCACGCCGGCTTCCTGCAGCGCCTTGACGCCATGCCCGGCGAACACCACCGACAACGCGCACAGCAGCGCCGCGTTGATGCTGAAGAACAGCGCTAGCGGCAGCTTGGCCGACCCGCGCAGGATCACCCAGGCCAAGCCCACCAGCAGCACCAACGCCGTGGCGCCACCGGCCAGCACGGCGTTGTGGCCAGCTGGGCCTGCCTGCAGCCACAGGGTTTCGTAGAACAGGATCACCTCGAACAGCTCGCGGTACACCGAGAAGAACGCCAGCACGGCAAAGCCAAAGCGCCCCCCGCCGCTGACCAGGCTGCTCTTGATGTAGTCCTGCCAGGCTGCGGCATGGCGTCGATCATGCATCCACACACCGAGCCACAGCACCATCACTGCGGCGAACAGTGCCGTGCAGCCTTCCAGCAGCTCGCGCTGGGCGCCGCCGACGTCGATCACATAAGCAGCCAGGGCCCAGGTGGCAAAGCCTGCGACCAGCGCCAGCCCCCAGCCGATATTGACGCTGCGCACCGCTGACTGCTGGCCAGTATTGCGCAGGAAGGCCAGGATTGCGGCCAGCACCAGGATCGCCTCGAGCCCTTCGCGCAACAGGATCAGCAGCCCGGAAACGAAGCTCAGGGACCAGCTCAGCCCATCGCTGCCCAGCAACTTGGCCGCGCTATCGAGCTTGGCCTTGGCCTCGGCCAGGCGTCGTTCGGCCTGGGCGACCGGCAGGCCGTCCTGCAGCGCCTGACGGTACGCCATTAGGGCCTTTTCGGTGTCCTTGCGGGCCTGGGTATCGATGTTGTCCAGTGAGCTTTCAACCAGTTCGAATCCTTCCAGATAGGCGGCCACCGACAGGTCATAGGCTTGGTCATGATCGCCATCGCGATAGGCGGCGAGGCTCTTGTCCAGGGTGCTGGCGGTGTACTCGAGCAACTGCGCCGGCCCCCGCTGGACCTGCGGAGGCTGGGCCCGCTGGGCGCGGAAGGCGGCCACGGCATCGACGCCTTCGCTGGCCGCGACTTCGGCCGGCGTCTGGCGCGCCAGGTCGGCCAGGTTCCAGGCCTTGCCCGTCTTGGCGGCCTGCGGATCGGCGGTCAGGCTGGCCACATAGGCCGCCACGTCCCAACGCTGACGCTCGTCGAGTTGGTCGGCAAACGACGGCATCTCGGTGCCATCTATCCCCAGGGCCAGGGTGTTGTAGAGGTCGAACAGGCTCAGCTGGTCGAGCCGCTCGACACTGCGCAGGTTGGCAGGCGGTGGTTCGAGCCCGACCCCGGCAGGGCCGTCGCCGGCACCGCTGTCGCCATGGCAGATCGCGCAGTTCTGCGCATACAACGCGGCGCCGCGGGCCGGGTCAGGGGTGATGACCGGTGCCTGGCTGACTTCATAGGCAACCGCCAGGCGCGCGCCCAGTTGGCGAGCCTGCTTGGCGACCAGCGCTCCGTCCTGGCGCTGGTCGATGGCCTGGCGCAGCGCCGCGACGCCCTGCTCCAACCCTGGGCGTTCGGCATTTTCCGGCAGGCCCTCGAGCAAGTCGGCCAGTACGGTGCTGAACTCCTGCTGCTCGCGGTACTCACCTTCGTCCACCACCTTGCCGTCGTGCACGGTCGGTGGGTAGTCGGCACCGATGTAATCGAGCAGGTGCAACGCCTTGGCAGCCTCGGCGGGGGATTCGGCGAGTGCCGAAGTGCTGCACAGCGCCAACACTGGCGCCAGCAACAGGGCCGGCAGCCAGGCGAACAGACGGGAGCGGGAAGTCATGGCCAGTCTCGAAGTAAATGCGAAAGAGAACATTGTTCACTTCCACTCCCTTTCGCTCAAGGCTCGCGGGCGGATTTCATGAAAAATCTTGTGACAAATATTGGAATGGTAGGCGAGGGCTTTGCCCTCGATCGCAGCACAAAAGCCACTCCAGGATCTTGGGTTGCTTGTCCCGGCCCTATCGCCGGCAAGCCGGCTCCCACCGGTTCGGCGGTGTCTACAACCGCAGCGCGGGACAGGTGGGAGCCGGCTTGCCGGCGATCGGAGTCAGTGTTCCGCGGGTTGTTTCCAACCACCACCCAGTGCCAGGAACACACCGATCTGCCCCATGGCCACCTGGCTGTTGGCCGCCGCCAGCTGCGCACGGACATCGGTGTAGGCACGGGTAGCCTGCAGGTCGGCCAGGAACGACTCGCGCCCGGCCTGATAGCGCAGGTGGACCTGCTCGGCCGATTCCTTCGCCGAGCGCTCGGCGTCGGCCAGGGCATCGCGACGGTCCAGCAAGGCGCTGTACTGTGCCAGGCGGGTCTGGGTCTCGCGGATAGCGTTGAGCACCACGCCGTCGAAGTGGGCCAGCGCCGCTTGGGTCGATGCTTCGGCTTCGCGGATGCGGGCACGGGTGCCGTTGGTGGGGATGTTCCAGCTGATCTGCGGGCCGAAGCCCCAGCGGTTGGTCGAGGGGTCGCCCAGGTTCTCCAGGATACCGATGGTGCCGACCTGGGCACCGATACTGATATCCGGGTACAACGCACCCGTGGCCACACCGATGGTAGCAGTGGCAGCGGCCAGCTGGCGTTCGGCCTGGCGTACGTCCGGGCGGCGCTTGAGCAGCGCGGCGCCGTCACCCACCGGGATCAGCTGGCCGATATGCGGCAGCTCGGCACATTCGGCCGTACCGGCAGGCAGCTGCCCGACCGGCTTGGCCAGCAGCGCTGCCAGGGTATACAGGCCCGCTTCGCGCTCTGCCTTGAAACGCGGCAGCTCGGCGCGCAGGGATTTGAACTGGGTCTGCGAACGGGTGACCTGGGTTTCGTCGCCGCGCCCGGCATCGCGCAGGCGCTGGTTCAACTGCACGCTCTGCTCCTGCAGGTCGAGGGACTGGCGGGCAATGTGATATTCCTCGTTGGCCGAGCACACCTGGGTGTACGCCTTGACCACGTCCGCCACCAAGGTGATGCGCGCAGTGTCAGCTGCAGCCTGCACCGCGTCGGCATTGGCCTTGGCCGCCTCGGTGCCGCGCTTGAAGGTGCCCCACAGGTCGAACTGGTAGGAGGCACTGATGATGGCCTCGCCGATGTTGGCAACCGGTACCTTCTCCGGTAGCAGGAAGGCCTCGCCGGATTCCTGCAGGCGCTGTGCCCCGAGCTTGATGCCGCCGTTGAAGCCGCCCTGGGCCTCGGCCACTTCTACCTGCGCACGGGCCTTGGCGATATTGGCCGCCGCCACACGCAGCTCGGTATTGGCAGCCAGGGCCTGGCGCACCAGGTCGTTCAAGCGCGGGTCCTGGTACAGCTGCCACCAGTTCTCCGGCACCGGCGCCGAAACCACGCTGTCTGCATCCTGGCGCAACGGGCCGTTGAGGTCGCTGCGTTGCACGGCAGCATCCTTGGGCACTTCGTAGTCGGGGCCGACCAGGGCGCATGCCCCCAGCGACAGTGCCAGGCCAACCAGCATCAGGTGTTTCATGGCCGCTGGCCCTCGATGATCGACACCGTGGCGGTACGCCCGGCGATCATGCGAAAGTCCTCCGGTACATCGTCGAAGGCGATGCGGACCGGGATGCGCTGGGCCAGGCGCACCCAGCTGAAGGCCGGGTTGACGTTGGGCAACAGGTTGGCGCCGCTGCTGCGGTCACGGTCCTCGATGCCGGCGGCCATGCTCTGCACGTGGCCGCGCAGGCGGGTGTTGTCGCCCATCACACGGATATCGACGGCATCGCCGATATGAATCCCGCTGAGCTTGGTTTCCTCGAAGTAGCCATCGACGTGGTAGGAGGCGCTGTCGACCACCGACAGCACCGGCCGGCCAGCGGTGACGAACTCGTGGGCACGTGGCGCGCGGTCGTTGAGGTAGCCGTCGACGGGGCTGCGCACCACCGAGCGGTCGAGGTTGAGCTGGGCGGTATCCACCGCCACCTGGGCCTCGCTTACCGCCGAGCGGGCGCGGGCTTCGCGGGACTGGCTCTCCTCCAGCTGCTCGGCTGCCACCAGGTTGCCCAGTTTGCGGTTTCGCCGCGCCTCACGAGAGGCCTGGGCCAGGGTCTCCTGGCGTTCGGCCAGGGTCGCCTTGGCCTGGCGCAGGGCGAGGGTGAAGCGGTCCTGGTCGATGGTGAACAGCACGTCGCCGCGCTTGATCATCTGGTTGTCACGCACCTCGACCTTCTGGATCAGCCCGGAGACGTCCGGGGCGATCTGGATCACGTCGGCACGGATGTGCCCGTCGCGGGTCCAGGGCGCGAACATGTAATACACGACCATCTGCCAGACCAGCACGGCTGCGAAGGTCACCACCAGCAATGTCAGGACCACGCGGCCCAGGGTCAACAACGGTTTTTTCATGGCACCATCAGGTTTCGGCAAAAGTGATCCACCGCGCCAAGCAGCACGGCGTAAAGAGCAACGTTGAACAGCGCCCGGTGCCAGACCAGGCGGTAGAACTGCAGGCGCACCAGCACGGCGTGCACGCCCAGGAACAGCAGGTAGGTGAAGACCATCATCACCAGCAGCGTGGGCAGGAACACCCCGCTGATATCCAGATCACCGATCACAAGGGCGCTCCATCGATGCCGGGGGGCAGTTGCGGTTGGTCGGCAGGCTCGAGCATCACTTCAACGCCAGGCAACAGGGCCAAGCGCAGGCCGCTCAGGGCATGCAACAGGTGCACGCGGGCATCGCCACGGTCATGCTGCGCGTTCAGGGCCAGCGCCTGGCGGGCGCGCTCCATGTTGCGCAGCAGCGCCGCCGGGGCGTGCAGGCGTTCATTGGCGCGCAGGCAGGCGGCATAGTGGGCGCCCACTTCCTCGACCACGGTCTGCAGGTGCTCACGGGCCTGTTCACCTACCCGCGGCATATAGGCCAGCAAGTCCAGCAGGTTGAGCCCCACGCGCAGGTCGCGCAGGGCCACGCCGCTGTCCTGGCCGGTCTGGGACAGGCGCGGCAGGTGCTGCATCAAGCGGTCGAGCATCTGCACGCCCACATGGCGATGCTCGGCCAACGTCGCCGGCTGGGTCATCTCGACGATGTCGCGCCAGCTGAAGCGGGTCAGGCGCTTGGCCGCCAGCTCCACACCGAACGGGCGCAGCAACAGGGTCCAGATGAAGGCGAACAGCAAGCCGACCGGGCCGGCCATGTTGGCGTTGATGAACGTCAGGAAGTCCGCGTCGTAGGCCCCCTGGATACTGATGAAGGTGGCGGTGTTGACGATGGTCAGCAGCGTACCCAGGTAGAACCGCGGCTGCACGGTGAGCGTACCGACGCAGATGAACGGCACGGCGAAGGCCAGCACCAGCATCGGAAAATCGTGCAGGTTGGGCAGTACCAGGAACAGATAGACGCTGGAGAAGATCACCGACATCAGCGTCCAGAAGAAGAACCGGTAGATCTGCGGTGCCGGGTCGTCCATGGCAGCGAAGAAACTGCAGGCCACCGCGGCGAGGATCACCGCGCTGCCGCCATCGTTCCAGCCGAGCAGGATCCACAGGCCGCAGGCGACGATGATCGCAGTGACGGTGGAGAACACCGAGTACAGCATCAAGCCGCGATCGAAGAAAGGCGTCAGGCGCCCGAGGCGCCAGTGCCGATATACCGCACGCCAGGGCGTGGCGTCGTCCTTGCGCAAAGCGTGCTGAAGGGCGCAGCAGTCCTGCCAGAGGTCGACCCACTCTGTCAGGCGGTACAAGGCGTTGGAGAGCAGCAGCTCGTGACGCTGGTCCATGGCCGCCGCACTGGGTTGCGAGCGCTCGAGCTGCTCGTGCAGCGCGCTCCAGCGCGCCAGCGAAGCGTCTTCGGCCGTACCCGCGAGCCAGCCACGGGCCGCTTCCAGCAGCGGCTGGATCTGCGCGAACTGGGCCGGGGCGCGGCCTTCCAGGGCGACCAAGGCATCGTCCAGGGCATCGATCACCGGCAGCAGGTGGATCATCCGCCCGCGCAGCTCGCGGGCGTTTTTCAAGGTATGCGGCCCGGCACCTTCATGCCCCAGCTGGCCGATCATCATTTCCAGGCTGTTGAAGGTGGCAACCATCGTGGCCCGCATGCCGCCGACCTTGTCGGCGGCGACCTCACGGGCCAGGTAGGTGTCGCTGTAGCGTATCGCTTCGTTGAACCAGCTGTTGGCCGAGCCCAGCACCACCGGAGCCAGGCGACGCGGCCAGAAGATCGCACCGACCACCGCCGCACAGACAATGCCCAGGCAGATTTCCTGGGCGCGGGAAGAAGCCACGTCGAATACGGCCAAGGGGTTGTCCACCACCGCCAGGGCGATCATCGGCAGGGTGTAGCCAGCCAGCATCAGCACATAGTTGTTGGCCGTGCGCAGGTTCAGCGACAGGAACAGCAAGGTGCCGGTCCATAGGGCGATGGCCACGGCCAGCAATGCCGGCGATTGCACCAGAGGCGGTACCAGCAGCACTGCGCCGCCGGCCCCGAGCAGCGTGCCCAGCGCCCGGTACAAGGCCTTGGAACTGGTAGGACCGACGAACGGGCTGGAGACGATATAGACCGTCGCCATGGCCCAATAGGGCCGCGGCAGTTGCATGAGCAGGGCGATGTACAAGGCGATCATGGATGCAGCGAAGGTCCGCACGCCGTAGAACCAGTCGCGGGCCGGTGGCACCGAGCTGAAGAAACCACTCATGCCGGGGTTCCCTGGCCGGCTGCTTCGAAGGCATGGATGACGCGCAAGGTCGCCTCCAGGTCAGCCTGGTCGATGCCACGCAGGACCTCCCGGCGCAGGCGTACCAGCTCGCCCTCGATGGACTCGGCGAGCGCACGACCATCGCCAGTCAGGCTCAAGGCCTTGGCCCGGCGGTCCAGTGGGTCTTCGCTGCGGCACACCAGGCCAGCCTTGCACAGCTGGTCGAGCAGGCGCACCAATGACGGGCTTTCCAGGCCTGCGGCCTGGGCCACTGCCACCTGGTGCACACCATCGCCCAGGCGCACGATCATCAGCAACGGTACGGCGCAGGCCTCGGAAATCCCGTAGCCGGTCAAGGCCGCCTGGCAGATGCGCCGCCAATGGCGGGCAGCCACGACCATGCCGCTGCTGATTTTCATGTGCAGTGCATCAAGTGTCATGTGAGGAACCGAGGATATTCATAGTTTGCTAACTATCAATATTACGCCCTGCCCTCCCCCTGTCGTCAACCGGAGGCGACAGGTTGCCTGGATGAATTGTTGTTCATGTGAGCGTCGGCTTCAGCCTTGGACCTGGTCTTCCAGCTTCATGGTCAGCGCCAGCGCACTGCCCATTTCGATCGCCTGGTCACGCCAGCTCAGGTAGCGGGCGCCGTCGCGGCGGCTGTAATGCACCGCCAGTTCCTCGGCCGCCTGCATCACGCCTGCGGACGCCGCCAGCTCCAGCCAGTACAACGCGGCCTTGGTATCGACTTGTACATGGACGCCATGGAGCAACCGGTAGCCCACTTCGAAGCGGCAACGGGGTTCGCCCTGTTCGGCCCCACGCAGGAACCACTGGCAGGCTTCGGCCAGGTCGACCTGCCATTGCAGGGTTGGATCGCACACTTCTTCCTCGTAGAGGTCACCCAAGGCCGCCGCGGCATGGCACATGCCCCGCTCGAAGGCGTGCCGATAGCATTCCGCGGCCTGGCTGTACGACACCTTCACGCCTTTGCCGAAATAGTGTTGCTGGCCCAGGTTGAACCAGGCCATGGCGTCGCCTTGCATGGCCGCCATGCGCAGCAGGTGCCCGGCCAGCAGCGTATCGGCGCGCCAGTACTTGCCGTTGAGCCAGATCCAGCCCAGGTCATTGAGCGCCGCCACGTTGCCTTCCAGTGCCTGGCCGCGCAGGTCGCGGTAGACCTGCTGCGGGTCGTTCGACTCGTCCAGACGCGCGACCAACCTGGCACGCTCGCCTGGCAGTGTGGGCTGGCTGGGCAGGCCGATGCCGACGAAGTGCCGATGACGCAGGGCATGCCGTGCCGGGGCTGGCATGACCCGCTCGGGTAGAAGGCGCGCGAGCAGCGAATGGATGTTGCTGGCAGCAGACATGTTCATCCTCATTGAACGACCCACAGCTCCGACCACGACTGTGCGAGCCAGAGATTCTGCGCGACAGCACGTCAAAACCTGTCGCGGACGAATCGGAGCCAGGCAACCAAACGTCGGTTCCTTGATCTGAGCAACGCAATGGCCAATTGCCACGCATCCATGACAGCCGCCATGCTATTGCGGCAACCCTAGACAAGGACGTTCCGTTTTGCCGTTCGCCACCACCCGCGCCACCCTCAGCCGACAATGGGCGCTGCTGCGCCAGCTGCCCAGCCGCTCCCCGGGTATCACCAGCGCCGAGCTGGTCTGGCGCCTACGCGATGTGGGCTTCAGCGTCAGCAAACGCACGATCGAACGCGACCTCAACGAGCTGTCGTTGATCTTTCCGCTGGAACGCAACGACAAGAGCATCCCGTACGGCTGGCATTGGTCAGCCAGCGCCGTGGGTGAACAGCGGGGTAATTTCGACCTGCACGGCTACCTGCGCAGCGAAGCGCTGCAGCCGGTGCAGGAGGCAGGCATCACGCTGCAGGCCTGGATCAGCGACGCGCTGGCCCGGCAGTTGCGCGATGCGCCGCTGACCCGCGACATGCAGCTCACCGCACTGGAGCATGGGCACCGTCTGCGGGCCACAGTCAGCGATGGCGGGCCGCTGCGCTGGTGGCTGTTGAGCCAAGGGGGTGGGCTGGTGGTGGAATTGCCGCTGGCACTGCGCGAGGAGATTGCGCAGACGCTGAACAGTGCGGCGGCGTTGTACAAGGAGTAGGCACTGGCGTGGGCCCTATCGCGGGACAAGTCCTACAGTGATTTCGCAAGTCTTGAAAGCGGCGCGATCTAGGTAGGAGCTGGCGACAGCCTGCGATGGGCTGCAAAGCAGCCCCGGCTAAACCATCAACGCTGCATGCCCCAGCGTCGTACGGTCACCCGTTCCAGGCTATTGAACACCAGCCCTTCGACCAGCAAGCCGATGACGATCACCACGGCCAATCCGGCGAACACTTTGTCGGTGTACAGCTCGTTGCGGTTCTGGAAGATATACCAGCCCAGCCCGCCCTTGCCGCTGCTGGCACCGAATACCAACTCGGCCGCAATCAACGTGCGCCAGGCAAACGCCCAGCCGATCTTGAGCCCCGAGAGAATCGACGGCAGCGCCGCCGGTACCAGGATATGCAGCACCAGACGCAAACCGCGCAGCCCATAGTTGCGCCCGGCCATGCGCAGGGTCTGCGAAACCCCAAGGAACCCGGCATAGGTATTGAGCGCCAGCGCCCAGAGTACCGAGTGCACCAGGACGAAGATCAGGCTGTTGTCGCCCAGGCCAAACCACAACAGCGCCAGGGGTAGCAGCGCGATCGCCGGCAGCGGGTTGAACATCGACGTCAGGGTGCCGAGCAGGTCACGGCCGAACTGGGTCGACACCGCCAGGCTGGTCAGGGCGAAAGCCAGGATGATGCCCAGCACATAGCCCTTGAGCAGGACCACCAGCGAAACACCCACCTTGGCCGGCAACTCGCCGCTACGCAGGCCATCCCACAGCGCCGTAGCCGTTTGCAGGAAGCTGGGCAACAGCAGGTCGTTGCCTTGGAAGCGAGCGATGCCTTCCCAGATCGCCGCCAATACCAGCAGGATCAATGCCTTTCGCAACCAGCCGTGTTGCCAGAGACGCTGGACAATGGGCAGCCGCCGTTCGAGGGTTACATCGGGCAGTGGCGCCAGCTGCACTTCGTATTCCTGGCGTGCAGGTAGAGTCGTCATGGCACAAGCTCCTGTCAGTAGGCGATGCGGATATCGTTGAAACCAAGCTCCGCCGCGGCCTGCGCCTCAGGCGCCTGGTCGAACAGCAGGCGATGGATGCGCCGGGCGCTGGCCTGGAAGTCGGCACCGCCCAGGCTGCCAAAGCTGTACTGGTGGCTGTGCACTTCCGCTCGGACTCTGCCCGGGTGGGGCGAAAGCAACAGGATGCGGTTGCCGACCACCAAGGCCTCCTCGATGGAATGGGTGACGAACAGCAACGTGAAACGCACCTCCTCCCACAGCTGCAGCAGTTCCTCCTGCATCTTGCGACGGGTCAGGGCGTCGAGCGCGGCGAAGGGCTCGTCCATCAGCAGGATCTTGGGCTGGGTGGCCAGGGCCCGGGCGATGGCCACCCGTGCCTTCATGCCACCGGACAACGTGTGGGGATAGGCGTCTGCAAAATTGGCCAGGCCTACCTTGTCCAGGTAATGCAGTGCCCGCTCCTCGGCCTCGGCGCGCTTGAGCTGGCCGCACACCAGTAGGGGGAACATGACGTTTTGCTTCACTGTCTTCCACGGCGGCAACTGATCGAACTCCTGGAACACGACGATACGGTCGGGGCCAGGGCCCTTGACCGGCTGCCCTTGTAACAGGATCTGCCCTTCCCTGGGCTCGATGAACCCGGCCACGGCCTTGAGCAGCGTGGATTTGCCACAACCGGAGGGCCCCAGCAGGACGAAGCGGTCAGCGCGATCGATTTCGAAACTGACCTGGTGGGTGGCCCGCACCACGCGCTGGGCGGTGCGGTATTCAAGGCTAAGGTCGTCCACCTGCAACAGCGGTGGCGTGGCGATACGGCTCAGGGTGCTGGCCGCGTGGCCTGGCAGTGGGGCGGTCATCGGCGATCAGCTCCCTTGCAGCGGGCGTTCGTCCTGGAAGAAGTAGTCCTTCCACGACTCGGGCTTGTGCTTGATGGCGCCGACCCGGTAGAGGAACTCGGCCAGTTTGTAGGTGTTCTTCGGCGTGACGGTGAACTCGTACTGCGGGTTGTCGATCAGCTTGATCAGCGTGTCCCGGTCGATCTTGGCCTTGGTCACGCGGATATACGTATCGGCAGCGGCGGCCTTGTCCTTCTGGGCGAATTCAGCGGCTTCGGCCAGCGCATCGACGAAGGCCTTGTAGGTTTTGGGGTTGTCCTTGCGGAACTTCTCGGTGGCGAACAGCAGGGTCGGTGAGTTCGGGCCGAGCAGGTCGTAGCTGTTGAGCACCACGTGGACGTTCTTGTTAGCCAGCACCTGGTCTTGGAACGGCGGGTTGGAGAAGTGCCCGTTGAGCTCGGTGCCGCCGGCCAGCAGGGCTGCAGTGGCGTCCGGGTGCGGCACGGCCAGGGTGTACTTGTCCAGGCGGGCGTATTCCTTGTCGCCCCATTGCTGGGCCGCAGCGTATTGGAGGAAGCGCGACTGCACCGAGACGCCGACCGCCGGTACGGCGATGCGGTCGCTGGCGCCCAGGTCAGCGATGGTCTTCACGTTCGGGTTGCTGCTGACCAGGTAGTACGGAAAGTTGCCCAGCGAGGCAACAGCCTTGACGTTCTGCCGCCCCTTGGTGCGGTCCCATACGGTCAACAACGGGCCGACACCTGCACCGGCGATGTCCACCGAACCGGACAGCAGCGCGTCGTTGATCGCCGCGCCGCCGGAGAGCTGCGCCCAGTCGACCTGGATGTCGACGCCCTGCGCCTTGCCATGCTTCTCGATCAACTGCTGGTCGCGGACCACATTGAGCAGCAAGTAGACGATGCCGAACTGTTCGGCGATACGGATCTTGCCTTCGGCCTGGGCCGCCGGGGCGGCCAGGCTACCGACGACCAGGGTGACGCCCAGGCCGATGCTCGCCGCCAGGCGGCTGATGGATTTGCGCATGATGAATATCCTCGGTCGTCAGAAAGGGGCATCGCCCTGGATGGTGGTGCGGTACAGCTTGCGCCGCAGGTGCGCAGGGCAGCCGGCGGCCAGGTGGATCAACGAGCGGTTGTCCCAGAACACCAGGTCGTGAGGCTGCCAGCGGTGGCGGTAGATGTTCGCCTCGAGCACGCTCAGGGCGTAGAGCTGCTGCAGCACGTCGCGGCTTTCGTCGTCCGACAGGCCGACGATGCGAGTGGTGAAGCCTTCGCTGACGAACAGCGCCTTGCGGCCGTTTTCCGGGTGGGTACGCACCACTGGGTGGATGACTTCCTTGACCTCGGCCAGTTGCGCGGCGGTCAGGGTGGGCCGCCAGTCACCCTCGAACTTGGCCTCGGCATAACGGGCGGTGTAGGAGTGAGCGGCGCTACGGCCTTCGACCACCTTGCGCAAGGCTTCAGGCACCGCGTCCCAGGCCCTGTGCATGTCGGCGAACAGGGTGTCGCCGCCTTCGCTGGGCAGCTCTTGGGCATGCAGCATGGAGCCGAGGCTGGGCAGCGCCTTATAGGAGAGGTCCGAATGCCAGAACTTGCCGGCGTCACCCAGGCCGATGTTGCGACCGTTTTCGATGATGTTGGAAACGATCAGGATCTCGGGGTGCCCTTCGAGCAGGAACTGCTTGAGCACATGGATCTGCAGTTCGCCGAAGCGGCGGCTGAAGGCAATGTGCTCCTCGGGGGTGATGTGCTGGTCGCGAAACACCAGGACGTGATGATCGAGGTGGGCGCGGTGGATTCGGGTGAAGTCCGCGGCATTGATCGGCCGGGCCAGGTCGAGGCCTGTGACCTCGGCGCCGACGGCACCGGGGAATGGGCGGATATCGAAGGTTTGCGGCTGGGCGCTGTCGATGGACGACAAGGCGTTCGAGGCGGCTGGCATCTGTTCACTCCCACGCAATGCGCGACCAAGGGGCGCGCAACGATCAGAAACGCACGGGGAAATTCCCGTGTAGGTTCGAGTCGTGCGGCGCGCCGATTGGTCGGCAGGTACGCAGTGGGGATGACTATAAAGTCATAAGAAAGATAATTTAAATATCTTTAACGCATAAATATATGCGAGGCTACGCCCTCGTTTCGCGGCACAAGGCCGCTCCCACAGGCCCGACACCTGTGGGCAGCCAAGGAAGGTCACCGCTCTCGCAAGGCTTCCGATTGGGCCTTGATGATCGGCTTGAGCAGGTAGCTCATGATGGTCTTCTTGCCGGTCATGATGTCCACCGTGGCGACCATCCCGGGGATGATCAGCAGCGGCTTTTCATCGGTGCCCAGGTGGCTGCGGTCAGTACGCAGTTTGATCAGGTAGTAGGTGGTCTTTTTGTCTTCGTCGGTGATGGTGTCTGCACCGATCTGTTCCAGCTTGGCCTTGAGCCCGCCGTAGATGGTGTAGTCGTACGCAGTGAACTTGACCGTGGCCTCCTGGCCCGGGTGCAGGAAGGCGATGTCCTTGGGCAGGATCTTCGCCTCGATGACCAGGCTGTCGTCGAGCGGCACGATCTCGACGATATCGCTGCCCGGCTGGATCACGCCACCGATGGTGTTGACCAGCAATTGCTTGACGATGCCGCGCACCGGCGAGGTGACCAGGGTGCGGTTGACCCGGTCGTCCAGCGCCTTGCTGGTGGCGGTGGCCTTGTTCAGCTCGGTACGCGCCTCGTTGAGCTGGGTGAGGGCCTCGCTGCGGAACTTGCCGCGGGTTTCCTCGACCTTGCTCTGAACCTCCCTGATCGCCGCCTCGGCGCGCGGGATGGCCAGGGCTGTGGCATCCAGCTGGCCACGGTTCTCCACCTCGGCCCTGCGCAGGCGCAGGATCTCGACCTGGGAAATCGCACCCTGGGCTACCAGCGGCTCGGACATGGAGATTTCCTGGCGCAGCAGGCGCAGGCTGTTGGCGTACTGGGCACGCTTGGAATTGAATTCGCGCAGTTCCTGTTCGCGCTGCACCAGCTGTTGCTGCAGGCCGCCGATTTCGTCCTGCAGTTGCTGGCGACGGCTCAGGTACAGCGATTCTTCATTGGCTGCCTGGCTCGGTGCGGCCTTGCGCAACGCTTCGTCGATCTTCAACGGACGGTCCTCCACCTCGGCACTCAGCCGCTCGA
The DNA here is from genome assembly GCF_048068175.1 of Pseudomonas sp. NY15356. Taxonomy (NCBI): domain Bacteria; kingdom Pseudomonadati; phylum Pseudomonadota; class Gammaproteobacteria; order Pseudomonadales; family Pseudomonadaceae; genus Pseudomonas; species Pseudomonas sp. NY15356. The sequence goes on from NZ_JBLUPW010000023.1 coordinate 83,576, forward strand.
CGCGCAGGGCCATGGCCAGGCGGTCGGCCTCGGTTTCGCCGACATTGGAGGCGAAGCGGGTTTCGTCCAGGCGCAGCAGCGGCTGGCCGACCTCCACCACCTGCCCTTCCTTGGCGAAGATCTCGGCAACGATGCCGCCTTCCAGGTTCTGGATCTTCTGCACCTTGGACGACGGAATGGCCTTGCCTTCGCCACGGGTGACCTCGTCGATGTGGGCGAAGCTGGCCCAGACGATCAGGAACACGAAGAAGGCGATCACCCCCCAGATGGTCAGGCGCACGACACGCGGTGCGTCTTCGATCAGGGCCTTGTTGACCTCGGGCAAGGGCTGCCCGCCGAACGATTCCGAGCCTTTGAAATAGCGGCGCAGATTGTCCTTGAAACGCCCCATATCCAGCTTATGCAACACTGATCTGCCCCTTCTTCAGCGCATCCATGACCGCGGCCTTCGGGCCATCGGCGACAATCTGCCCCCGGTCGATGACCACCAGGCGATCGACCAGCGACAACAGCGAGGCCCGATGGGTGACCAACAATACCGTCTTGCCTTCGATCACCGCCTGCAGCCGCTGCTTGAGGCGTTCTTCGCCGGTGTTGTCCATGGCGCTGGTGGGCTCGTCGAGCAGCAGTATCTGCGGGTTGAGCAGCAGTGCACGACCCAAGGCGACGTTCTGCCGCTGGCCGCCGGAGAGGTTCTGGCCACGCTCGCCGACCTGCAGCTCATAGCCGTCCGGGTGCAGCCGGGCGAACTCGTGCACGCCGGCAAGCTCCGCTGCCTGCAGCACCAGCTCATCTTCGATGTAGCGAGCACCGCTGACCAGGTTGTCACGCAGGGTACCGGCCAGCAGCTGGATGTCCTGGGGCACGTAACCGATGTTGTGGCGCAACTCGCTGACATCCACCTGGCGGATGTCCACGCCATCGATCAGCAGTGAGCCGTTGTCGGCCTGGTAGAGGCCGACGATCAGCTTGGCCAATGAGCTCTTGCCCGAGCCGCTGCGGCCAATGATGCCGACCTTTTCGCCCGGCCGAATGTTCAGGTTGATACCCTTGAGCGCCTGGTTCTGCTGGTTCGGGTAGGTGAAGTCGACCCCTCGGAACTCGATGGCGCCTTGCAGGGTGCGACGGCTCATGGGCCGCTCCTCGAAATTGCGCTCCTGGGGCAGCTCCATCATTTGGTCGGTGGCGGTCATGGTCACCTTGGCCTGCTGGTAGCGCGCCAGCAGCCCGTTGAGCTGGCTGAGCGGGCCAAGGGCGCGACCGCTGAGCATGTAGCATGCCACCAGCCCGCCCATGCTGAGCTGGCCGTCGATGATCAGGTAGACGCCGACGCAGATCATCGCCACGCCCGCCAGCTGCTGGACCAGCGAGGTGATGTTCATCGCCAGGCTCGACAGCATCTTGACCCGCAGCTCCAGGCGGCTGAGCGTGCCCAGCGTCTGCTCCCACATGTACTGGCGTTCGCTTTCGGCGTTGTTGACTTTCACCGCATCGAGTCCCGCCAGGGTCTCGATCAGGCTGGACTGGCGCTCGGCGGCCAGGGCCATGGTCCGCTCCATGGTGGCCATCAAAGGTTTCTGCAGGGCATAGCCGATACCCAGGGCCAGAGGGAAGGCAATGATCGGGATCCACACCAGGTGCCCACCAATGATGGCGATGACGATCAGGATGAGGACGGTGAATGGCAGGTCGATCAGGCTGGTGAGGGTCAGCGAGGCAAGGAAGTCGCGCAGCCCCTGGAATTCATGGATGTTCTGGGCAAAGCTGCCGACCCTGGCGGGGCGGTACTTCATGGCCATGCCGACGATGCGCTCGAACAGGGTCGCCGAAATGATCAGGTCGGTCTTCTTGCCGGCAAGGTCCAGGCAGAGACTGCGCAAGCCCTTTAGGATCAGGTCGAAGATATAGGCGCCCGTAATACCGATCGCCAGCACCCACAGGGTCGAGGTGGCCTGGTTGGGCACCACCCGGTCGTAGACGTTCATCACGAACAGCGGCGCGGCCAGGGCGATGAGGTTGATCACCAGGCTCGCGGCGATGGCATCGATGTACAGCCAGCGGCTGCGCATCAGGGTATCGCGGAACCAGGAGCGTGCACGCGGAATCAGGTTGCCGTGGTTGACGTCGAACTTGTGCTGCGGCTGGGCGAAGAACACCAAGCCACTGTAGTCGTCCAGCAGCGCCTCGCGGCTGACATGCACCTCGCCACCGTCGCTCTCGCTGAGCAGCAGACGTGCAGTGTCCTGGTTCTCCCAGCCGAGCAGGACGGCGCTGCGCCCCTCCTTGAGCAGCAGCATGGCCGGCATCGCGATACTGGGGATATGCTCGAGCTTGCGCTGCAGCAAGCGCCCCTGCAGGCCAGCCCGGGCAGCCGCGCGTGGCAGCAGCTCGGAGCTCAGGCGCTGGGCAGGCAGCGGCAGGCCGGTGGTCAGCATGGCCCGGCTGGCGGGCTTCTGGTGCAGGACACACAGGGTCAGCAGACTGTCCAGCAAGGGGTCGTCATGCTGACTGCGTGGATCGTGGCTGAGTTGGACTCGACGGACTTCGGATTCCACGCGGCGCTCTCTTCATCCTTGGTTTAGATGGGGCGGGTGCGCCTTTCAGTTCATGCCTGGAAGGTTCACCTTGGGTTTCAGGTCGTTCTGCACAACGGTGGCCATGGGGGCTACGACACCCTGGCTCTTGAGCAGCTGGCCAATGGTCGCCTTGATTCGATACTGAGTAAACAATTGTAGGTTCTTTACTTCTACGAGACGACGCTGGGCGGTGAAGGTTTCATTCTCACTGTCGAGCAAGTCGAGCAACGTGCGCTCGCCGAGGCTGAACTGCTGCTGATAGGCACTGCGTACACGGTTGCTATGGTCGACATATTGCTGGGCGATCGGCAGCTGGGCATTGGCGTTGTCCAGAGCATTCCAGGCCAGGCCCAATTCTTCATTGAGCTGGCGCAAGGCATTGTTGCGAATGTCCAGCGCCTGATTGGCCAGGTACGACTTGGACTGCAGGTCGGCCTTGTTGCTGCCGCCGGCATACAGATTGAAGTTCATGCGCAGCATCGCCTGCCACTCGTTGTTGTGGCCGCGGGCACCGTCCAGGTTGTTATCGGCCGTGCGGCCAAGTTCTGCATCGAAGCGAGGGTAGAACGTGGACTTGGCCGCCTCGTACTGTTTCTCCGCAGCCGCGATATCCGATTCGGCCGAACGCAGCACCGGGCTGCTCTCGATCATCTGCAAGCGTGCCTCTTCCAGGTTGGCCGGCAGAAGGTCGATGAACGGCGCGGGTTTGCTGAGTTCATCGGGCATCTGGCCCACCACGCTCAGGTAGTTGGTGTTGGCATCGGCCAGGTTGGTCTGCTCGGTAATCAGGTTGTTGCGCGCCTGGGCCAGACGCGCCTCGGCCTGGTCGAGGTCGGCCATGCGGCCCACACCACGGCTGGTACGCAGCTGGATCTGGTCGAGGATGCGTTCGTGATTGCGCAGGTTGTCCTCGGCCAGGCGCACCATCTCGCGACGCGCCAATACATCCAGGTACACCTGGGCGACCGTCAACGCGGTGCGCTCGGAAGTCCCCATCAGCGAGTAGGCACGGGCGTTGACGGTGGCTTGTTGACGTCCGACCTCGCTGGAGGTGGCGAAACCGTCAAAAACCATTTGCCGAAGACGCACGGCGGACTCGCCACGGTTCAACGTTTCCCATCGATTGCCGGTGCTCGGGCTGTCGGTCCCCTCCCGACCATAGCCGGCCGTCAGGTCGACCCGCGGCAAATAGCCGCCCTGCGCGGCGCGCAGTTGATAGTCCGCAGCCACCCGGGCATTGACTCCGGCCTGGATTTCCGGATGCACCTCGAGCGCCTTCTGCATGGCTTCAGGCAAGGTTTGTGCTTGGGCGAAAGTGGCGGCGAAAGCCAGAGGAATAGCGGTGAACAGTGACGCACGCATTTTTACTGATTCCCGAGGGAGCTGTTGTCCCAAATCACAGCCGTAGCTGTTCCAACCTTGGAAAATGGCGGCCTGATGGACCGTAGTACGGACTTCCGGAGGGGTACTGGATGTACGAAGGAAGGGTGGCTGCCGGTTAAATATCAATGTGACATTACTTGGACGATTGTTTAGGATGGCAACCAGAAGGTCAATAGTTTGGCATAAAGTTAATAGCCAGAAATTATAGCCATAAATTTGACGAATTAATGCGTCAAAACTTTTTTGAAATATTCCATCGGAAGGCCGCACGCGTACATCGGCTGGGCATGGAAGCCATCTGAACGGGAAACCCGGAGAGTCCAATGAGCAGTGTTGTTGCTATCGTCAAAAGCATTGTTGGCCAAGTCATCGCAGAATCCCCTGAAGGTATCCGCCGTGTACTGGTCGAAGGCGACCGCCTGTTCGCCGGCGAGCAGGTACTGACCGGCCCGGGTGGTGCCGTCACCCTGGAGCTGGCTGATGGCCGCCTGCTCGACCTGGGCCGCGACACCCAATGGAGCGCCGACACGCCCGACAGCACTGCCGACTTGAGCCAGGCGACCGCCCAGGCGGCCCCCTCCGTGGAAGAACTGCAACAGGCCATTGCCGCAGGCCTCGACCCGACCACCGAACTGGAGGCGCCTGCAGCAGGCCCGGCCTCGGCGGGTGGCAACGGCGCCCTGGGGGGCGGCCATAGCTTCGTGATGCTCGAGGAGACCGCGGGGGCCGTGGACCCGACCATCGGCTTCCCGACCGATCCGCTGGGCTTTGCCATCGCGCAGGCCAACGAGGAAATCGGCGGGCTCGACCCCAACGGCACGACGACCGACAATCTCCCCGTCGCGACTGGCCTGACCCTGACCGCCACCCCTTCGATCACCGAAGCAGGTGGCGTAATCGTCTACACCGCTACGGTGGGCCAGCCGCCACTGACGAACCTGACCGTGACCCTGTCCAACGGCGCTGTCATCGTGATTCCGGCTGGCCAAACCAGCGGCAGCGTCAATGTCACCATCGCACCAAATGACACGGTGTATGTCGACGGCGGCGAGATCTCCGCCTCCATCACCGGCACCAGCGGTGGCAATGGCTTGGTCGTCACCCCGGACACGCGCCCGGCGGTGACCGAAGTCACCGACACCATCGACAACACCACCGCCACGCTGACCGCAACGCCGAGCGTGAGCGAAGGCGGTGTGATCACCTATACCGTGACCTTGAGCAACCCGGCGCAAACGCCGGTCACCGTGACCCTGTCCAACGGCCAGACCATCACCATCAAGGCCGGCGAGACCACCGGTACCGTGGACTTCCAGACCCCGGCCAATGACGTCTACAACAATGGCAGCACCGTC
>NZ_JBLUPW010000024.1:0-87597 GCF_048068175.1 Pseudomonas sp. NY15356
GGCGGGGGGGGGGCGGGGCCCGCGGTGGCGCCCCCCCGGCCCCCCCATCCCGGTTCGCGGGGGGCGCGTGGGGGCGCGCCGTGCCCCCGCGAAGCGCCCCAGCCATTCACGCCAGTTCGCGCAACACCTGCTTGGCCACCTTCCCGGTGGCATTGAGCGGCATGCGGTCGAGCACTCGAACCCGCCGCGGTACCTTGTAGTTGGCCATCTGCTCACGGCACCAGGCCAGGAATACCGCCTCGTCGATACGCTGCCCCGGCACCGGCAACAGAAACGCCATGGCCACTTCGCCCAGGCGCTCGTCGGCAATCCCGATCACCGCCGCCTGGGCCACGCCCGGGTAGCGCACCAGCGTCTGCTCGATCTCCGCGGGGTACACGTTGAACCCACCGGTGATGAACATGTCCTTCAAGCGATCGGTGATGCGCAGGTAGCCGCCTTCATCGAGCACGCCCACGTCCCCGGTATGCAACCACCCCTGGGCGTCGATCGCCTCGGCGGTGGCCTTCGGGTCGTCCAGGTAGCCGCGCATCAGGTTGTAGCCGCGTACCAGCACTTCGCCCGGCTGGTTGGCCGGCACTGGCTGCCCCTGCGAGTCGACGCAGCGCACTTCCACGTCCGGCATGGCTCGCCCGCAGGTGGTGGCCACTCGCTCGGCGCTGTCGCCGGCACGGCAGATGGTGACGAAGCCACAGGCCTCGGTCAGGCCATAGGCGGTGACGATGGTGGCGAAGCCCAGCTCGCTGCCCATGCGCCGGATCATCTCCACCGGGATCGATGCCGCGCCGGTCACGGCGATACGCAGGGAGCCCAGGTCATAGTCGCCGCGCCGGGGGTGGGCCAGCAGCGACTGGTACAAGGTAGGCGGGCCGGGCAGCACGTTGATGCGTTCGCGCTGGATGCAGTCGAGCAGGGCCTGGGTGTCGAACACCTGCTGCGGCAGGAGGGTGCACCCGCGCATCAGCGCTGCCACCCAGCCGGCCTTGTAGCCAAAGGAATGGAAGAACGGGTTGACGATCAGGTAGCGGTCCCCGGCCTGCAGCCCGACGATCGCGCTCCAGTCGCGCACCACCTGCAGGTTCTGGCCATGGCTGCTCATCACGCCCTTGGGCTTGCCCGAGGTGCCGGAGGTGAACAGCAGGTCCGACAGGGTATCGCCGTTCACCTGCTGTTCACGCTCGGCCAGCTGGGCCTCGCTCACCAGCTCCGCGAGGGCGAGGAAGTCGTCCCAGGCCAGGCCGTCGGCCACCTCGCCCTGGGGGCGCAGGTGGATCACCTGACGCAGCGCTGGCAGCGCCTGGTCGGCGAGCGAGGCCGGGTAGTCGGTGTCGAGGAAGCGGCTGATGCAGAACAGTACGCACGTGCCGCTGTCACGCAGCACCTGGGCCGCCTCGGCGCCTTTCATGCGGGTATTGAGCGGCACCAGGGTAGCGCCGACACTGTGTAGGGCACCGGTGGCGACGATCCATTCCCAAAGGTTGGGCGCCCACACCGCCACCCGCGCCGCCACCGGCACGTCCAGGGCCAGCAGGGCGCGCGCCGCCTGGCGGCGCAGCTGGTCCAGGCGCTGGTAGCTGATGGGCGGGCCGGCGTCTTCGATGGCCGGGCGCTCGCCATAGGCCTGGGCGGCCAGGGCGAACAGTTGCGGGAAGGTCTGGGCGTTTTCCACGGACGGCATGTGGCCTCCTCAGGCAGAGGATCGATGAACGAAGGGGAGAGCCGGGCACCGGCCCGGCCGAGTGGATCAGGCGCTGGGCGGGGCGAAGCGGCGGCCGGCGGAGAAGCCGCCATCCACGGCGATCATCTGCCCGCTGACGAACGATGCTTCGTCCGAGGCCAGGAACAGTGCGACATTGGCCACTTCCTCAGGCTGGCCGGAGCGGCTGAGCATGTGCTGCGAGGCGAAGAAGTCATGGAATGCCTGCTGTTCGCGCACCATGCTGGTCATCGGCGTTTCGATCAGGCCGGGGCACAGGCCGTTGACGCGGATGTTGGCGTGGCCATAATCGATGGCCATGCTGCGGGTCAGCTGGTTGATGCCGCCCTTGGAGACGTTGTAGGCGACGTTGCCGTCGCAGCCCTGCAGGCCGAAGATCGAGCCGATATTGATGATCGAGCCGCTGCGTTGGGCCTGCATCTGCCCCAGCACATGCTTGCTGGTGAGCATGCTGCCGGTCAGGTTGATGTCCAGCACCCGCTGCCAGTCGGCGGTGCTGGCGCTGGTGACGCTGCCCTGGCTGGCGACGCCGGCGGCATTGACCAACACGTCGAGGCGGCCGAAGCGCTGGATGACTTCGCTCATCACCTGCTGTACCTGCTCTTCGTTACGGACATCCAGGGTCATGAACAGGCCGGGGAAGTCCGCTGGCGGCTGGCCGACATCCAGCCCGACCACCTGGGCGCCTTCGGCGCTGAAACGACGCACGCAGGCCAGGCCGATGCCCGACGCACCGCCGGTGACCACCGCGACCTTGTTTTGCAAACGAGCCATATTCGAGCCTCTGTCTTTTATTGTTGTGGAGCTGTTGCTGTGGCGAGTCTACCTGTAATGCAGGACAGGCAGGATCGTCTGTAGGGACTAGGCCCGGCCGCACTGGTCCAATCGTGGGACAAGCCCCACAGTTTCAACGCGCCCTCTGTAGGCGCGGGCTTGCCCCGCGATTGGGCTGCAAAGCAGCCCCGCTCGACCTCAAGCCGGAAACTTCAACCGCACCCGCGCCCCTTGCGGATGCCCCTGGCACGCCAAGGTCCACCCGGCCTCCAACTCCGCCTTGCTGAGCACATCGTTACGCGAAAGTTGCGTCCGGCCTTCCTCCACGGTGCACATGCAGGCGCCGCAGAACCCTTCCTCGCACGAGAATGGCACATCCAGCCCGGCCGCCTTGCAGCTTTGCAGCAGCGTGTCCCCTGGGCGTGGCACGATCTCGTGGGTCGCGCCATCGAGCTCCACCACCAGCAGCTCGCACCCTGCACCCTCGACCTGTACCGGCACGGCTTCCTGGCTGTCCGGGTCGGGCGGTGAGACGAAGCGCTCCACATGGATGGCGTCACGCGCTTCGCCCAAGGCCAGCAGGGTACCTTCCACGGTATCCATGAATGGCCCCGGCCCGCAGATGAAGTAGTCCGCGCCGCGCCAGTGGCGTACCAGCTGGCGCACCTGGGCGGCATCGACGAAGCCCTGCACCGAGTCCAGCACATGCACCACCTGCAACTGTTCCGGGTGCGCCTTGGCAAGCGCGCGCAGCTCGTCGCGGAAGATCACCGAGGCTTCGTCGCGGTTGGCATACACCAGCAGCACCGGGCGCTGCCCGCTGTGCAGCACGGCCTTGAGCAAGGAGAACACCGGCGTGATGCCGGAGCCTCCGCCGAACAGCACCAGAGGCCGGCTGGCGTCGGTGGCCTGACGCTGGTCGATGCAGAAGTGTCCGGCCGGCGGCAGCACTTCGAGCCAGTCGCCGACTTGCACGTGCTGGTTCATCCAGTTGGACACCCGGCCACCCTCGACCCGCTTGATGGTCACCTTGGGCCGGGTGTCGGTCCAGGGCGAGCTGGACATCGAGTAGCAGCGGGTCAGACGCTTGCCGTCCACCGTCACCCGAAAGCTCAGGAACTGCCCCGGTTTGTAGGCGAAGCGCCCACGCAGCGCCTCAGGTACGTCGAACACCAGCGAGCGTGCGTCGGCGGTCTCGTCGATCACCGCGCACACCTGCAGGCGCAAGTCGCTGGCAGGGGATGCGCTGGCCTGGGCCTGGTCTGCAGCAGCCTGGATGTTCATGTCAGATGCCACTGATCAGTTGCGCGTTGTCCACCCGCAGCTCCGCGCCGTTGACGAAACGGGACTCGTCGCTGGCCAGGAACAGCACCACATTGGCGATGTCGCGCGGGGCGCACATACGGTTCATCGGGTCTTGGTCGAGCAACGCCTGGGGAATCGGCTGGCCGCCGGCCAGGGCCTGGGTCATCGGCGTGTTGACGCCATCGGGGTGCACGCTGTTGCAGCGGATGCGGTAGCCCTGCTGCTTGCAGTGCAAGGCGATGGAGCGGGTCATGGCCGCTACCGCGCCCTTGGAGGCAGAGTAGGCGCAGAACATCGGCATGGCGCCCAGGGCGGCGACCGACGACATGTTGATGATCGAGCCGCCACCGGTCTTCTTCATGGCCTCGATGGCGTATTTGCACCCGAGGAAGTAGCCCTCGCCGTTGACCTTCTGCACCTTCTGCCACAGCTCCAGGCTGGTGTCTTCGATGGTGCCGGTGGCCAGGATGGCGGCGTTGTTGACCAACACATCGAGGCGGCCGAAATGCGCCAGGGTGGTGGCGATCACCTGCTGCCAATCGCTTTCGCTGGCGATGTCGTGGCGAATGAACAGCGCGTTCTCGCCGATCTCGGCAGCGGCCTGGCGACCGGCGTGCTCGTTCAGGTCGGTGAGCACCACCCGGGCGCCCTCGCTGGCCAGCAGCAGGGCATCTTCGCGACCGATGCCGCTGGCGGCGCCGGTGACCAGGCAGACTTTGCCTTCTACACGTTGCATGGTTGTTCTCCTTGTGAGGCTCGGTGGCCGGCGGCCAGGCCGGCCACGTGGGCCGCGGCGCGCCGGCCGGAAAAGACGCAATCGGCCAGGGACAGGCCGGAAACGTAGAGGTTGGAAGCCACGCCCACGGCGCAGCGGCCGGCCGCGTACAGGCCCTCGATGGCTTGGTCTTGCGGGTCGAGTACCTGGCCGCTCTGCTCGCACACCCGCAACCCGCCCAGGGTCAGGGTCGGGCAGGGGTACAGGCGGCTGTCGTAGGACAGGTCCAGGCAGTACCAGGGGCCTTGGCCCAGATCATGGAGCATGGCCGGTGACTTGCCGTGCGGGTCGGCGATTTCGCCGCGCGCGGCGCGGTTGTAGGCGTCAACGCTGCGGCGCAGGGCCTCGACCGGCAGCCGGCAGCGCTGGGCCAGCTGTTCGAGGGTATTGCCACGGCGGCAGTTGAACAGCAGGTTGAGCAGTACCGGCAGACGCTGGAACGACCACACCTTGCCTGGGCCGACCTGCTGCAGCGCCTGGTTGCGCAAGCTGCGGTCGAGGATCAGCAAGGCACGGCCGTCCTGTTCCTCGACCATGGCGTGGCCCAGGGTGGCGCCGTACAGCTCTTCGTTGCAGTAGCGCTCGCCCCGGGCATTGACGATCAGCCCGCGAGCCCAGGCCAGCGGCGGGTTGATGAAGCGCCAGGCACTGACCTTGTCCATGCGTCCCAGGCTGCCGCCGGCGCTGCGGCCCAGCTCGATGCCGCTGCCGTCGCAGCCACTGCTGCCCAGGGGCAGGCCGTCGAGGTAGCGCGGCGCATGCTCGCCGAGCAGTTGGCGGTTGAACACGAAGCCGCCGCTGGCCAGCAGCACGCCGTGGTCGGCACGCACCAGCAGGGGCAGGGCGTGTCGCTGTTCGATGCGGTGCATGCCTGCTCGCAACCGCGCGGACACCGCCGGGGCGTACATGTGTACCGCCGCGGCCCAGCGCGTCAGGCGGGCATGCAGGCGTGCGACGCGGCTGCCTGCTGGCAGTTGCCAGGCTTCGACGCCCAGCACCTGGCCTTTTCGGTCGACCACCAGGCGCCGCACCTGGCACTGGGTACGTACGCGTACGCCGCGGCGCCGCGCGCTGTCGGCCAAGGCACGGAACAGGGCCGAGCCGGACATGCCGGTGCCCTTGGTCCGATGGCCGCGGGGGGCCGGGGCGGCCTCTACGGCGTAGGCCGGTACTGCCTCGTTGCCTGAGTAGTACAGGTAGTAGCTGTCGCTGGGGTAGGAGGTCTTGTGCGGCGCCATGCTGCCTTCGAACACTGCGCCCTGGCGCTCCAGCCAGGCCAACTGCTCCAGGCTGCCATCGCAGAACGTACGCAGGGTCTGTTCGCTCACCGCATCGCCGACTTCCCTGAGCAGGTAGTCGAACATTGCCTCGCTGCTGTCCGGGTAACCGGCCTGCAGCTGTTGCGGTGTGCCACCGCCGGCATACACCACGCCGCCGCTCAGGGCAGTGGCGCCACCGCCGGCGAAGCGCTCCAGGGCCAGCACCGAAAGGCCACGGCTGGCGGCCTCGATGGCAGCGCTGGCCCCGGCCCCGCCGAAGCCCACCACCACCAGGTCGGCGCGTTGCTGCCATTGCAACTGCTCGGCGTTGTCGACGCGAAGCGGTGCCTGCACCGCCTGCTCGCTCATGCTTGCGCCTCAGCTGGCACTGGCCGCGAGGGGCACAGGCTTGGCGGTGGTGGTGTAGTGCCCGTCCAGGTACACCAGCGGGGTGATGGTCGGCGTGGTGTGGATGCGCAGGATGCGGCCGATGAAGACGGTGTGGGTGCCGTAGGCGAACTGGCCGTCCTGGCGGCAGAGGATCGACGACTGGGCGTCGGCCAGGTAAGGGATGCCTTCGTCACTGGTCAGCCACTGGCCTTGGCCGAAGCGGGCTTCACCCTTGATGCTGCCGCTGCACAGGTGCGCCAGGTGCTGCTGCTCCAGGCCCAGGATGTTCACGCAGAAGCTCGCGCCGGCGGCCAGCGCCGCGTGGGGCGATGCGCTCTGGTTGACGCAGATCAGCAGTGACGGCGGCTCGGTGCTCAGCGAGTCCACCGCGGTGGCGGCCATGGCGAAACGCTGGCTGCCGTCGCTGGTGCTGATGATGGTCACCGACTTGGCCAGGCGGCGCATGGCCTGGAGCATGTCGGCTTTCAAATTATTGTTGTCGTTCATCGCACGCCCTCGGTTTGGCTGTTTCAGTGCGATGGATTCTTGCAAGGGGGGCAAGCCCCAACATCGTCCAACGGGACTAGTCGATGCAGGCCGCGCATGGTCCGTTTGAGGGATGCCGCGCCCGATTCACCTTGTTGCAATGCCCACGGTGGAGGCACAGCGCCTCTCTCGCACGCCCCGGGGAACGGGGCGACCAGAGGAGAACAAGAAGATGAATCAAGACCTCATGCGTCAACAGTTGCGCCAGCGCGCCCGTGAGCTGGTGCCCGTGCTGCGCGAGCGCGCCGAACAGGCCGCGCAGATGGGCCGCTTGCCGGAGGAGACCATCGCCGACTTCCACGAGGCGGGCTTCTTCCGCATCCTCCAGCCGGCCCGTTGGCAGGGGTTGGAGCTCGAACCGAAGGACTTCTTCGAGGTGCAGATGATCCTCGCCGAAGGCTGCATGTCGTCGGCCTGGGTACTGGGCGTGGTGGCCATCCACAACTGGCAGCTGGCGCTGTTCGACGACCGCGCCGCGCAGGATGTCTGGGGGCAGGACACCAGCGTGTTGATCTCCTCTTCCTATATGCCGGTGGGCAAGGTCGAGCGGGTGGAGGGCGGTTTCCGCCTGAGTGGGCGCTGGGGGTTCTCCTCGGGCAGCAAGCATTGCCAATGGGCCTTCCTCGGCGCCATGGTGCCGCCGGCTGAGCCGGGCGGTGCGCCAGACTACCGCACCTTCCTGGTGCCGCGTGCCGACTACCAGATTATCGACAACTGGAACGTGATGGGCCTGGAGGCCACCGGCTCCCATGACGTGCTGGTCGAAGACGCCTTCGTGCCTGAGTACCGCACCCACCGCGCCGTCGATGGCTTCATGCAGGACAGCCCGGGCAATGCGGTCAACACCTCGCCGCTTTATCGCCTGCCGTTCGGGCAGATCTTCGTGCGCGCGGTGTCTTCGTCGGCCATCGGCGCCCTGCAGGGGGCGGTGGACCACTTCATCGCCCACAACAAGGCGCGGGTGGCGGTCAATGATGGCCGCAAGGTGCTCCAGGACCCGGCCGCGCAAAGCGCCCTGGCCAACGCCATGGTCTGTGTCGACGAATGCCGCACCGTGCTGCTGCGCAATTTCGAGCTGATGCTCGACAACGCCCGCAGCGGCACGCCGCTGGACATGCAACTGCGGGTGAAGATGCGCTACGACTCGGCCCTGGTGGCCGACCGCTGCGCCAAGGTAGTGGCTGAGCTGATGTTCAACAGTGGCGCCTCGACCATCTTCCGTAGCCACCCGATCAACCGGGCGTTCCGCGACATCCATACCGGTCGTGCCCACGTGGCCAACAGCCCGGCCAAGTATGCCTGGAACCTCGGTGGCGTGAGCATGGGCCAGGACACCACGGACTTCTTCCTCTAGGCCGCAGCCTGCTCACCGAAACCGGCTAGTCCGTTTTAGGGATTCGAGCCCACCTGCGATGCCTGAGGATGTGACCAAGGCCGGCGCGTGCCGGCCAACGTCCACAGAACAACAAGGAACGCACATGAAATTCTCGCTGATTTACGAAGCCCAGACGATCGATGCCAGCCGCGAGGGTGACCGCAAGATTTTCGATGACACCGTCGAGCAGGCGGTGCTGGCCGACAAGCTGGGCTTCGACACCTTCTGGTGCGTGGAGCACACCGCGTTGACCAATTACTCGCACATGTCTGCCCCGGAAACCATGCTGGCCTTCGTCGCCGGCAAGACCGAGCGCATCGGCATCGGCCATGGTGTGGTGTGCCTGCCACCGGCGATGAACCACCCGGTCAAGGTGGCCGAGCGCATCGCCACTCTCGACCTGCTGTCCAAGGGCCGCGTGCATTTCGGCGTGGGCAAGGGCGGCACCCAGCAGGAGGCCGGCACATTCGGCTACGACCTGGCGACCCTGCAGCCGCAGATCGACGAAGCCATGTACCTGATTCCGAAGATGTTCGTGCAGGACGAGATCGAGCACCACGGCGACTTCGTCAAGATCCCCAAGCGACCGATCCACCCCAAGCCGTACCAGGACCCGCACCCGCCGATGTACCTGGCCTGCACCAACACCGATTCGTTGAAGAACGCTGGCGGGCGTGGCATGGGCGCGCTGGTGTTGGGCTTCGGTGGCCCTGAAGAGATTGCCAAGAAGGTCGAGGTGTATCACCAGGCCTTCGACAACCGTGATGCCCGCAACCAGGTGGGCTTCCGCCCCAACCGCCACATCGCCGCGCTGTGCCCGGCCATCGTGCTGGACGACAACGAAACCGCGCGCCGCATCGGCATCCGTGGCCAGCGCTATTTCATGGAGTCGCTGGGCTACTGGTACGGCGGTGGTGAGCGCCCTGACCCGGAGAAGTGGAAGGACGACACCTACGTCGACGGCAACGGGCAGGCGGTGATCAAGTCGCGCTTCGCCTCCGAGGAAGTGCGCGTCGATTTCTCCGACCCGACCATGGCGATGATGAACCCCAACCACGCCTACGGCACCGTCGAGGATTGCATCGGTTACGTGCAGCGCCTGATCGATGCCGGCGCCGACGAGATCCTGTTCATCTGCCAGATGGGCACCGTGCCGCAGTGGGCCCAGCTGGAGACCCTGCGCAACATCGGCGAGAAGGTCATTCCGCATTTCCGCAACAAGCAATAACCCCCAGGGGCGCTTTGCGCCCCAATCGCGGGACAAGCCCGCTCCTACAGGGACCTGCGTCACCCCTGTGGGAGCGGGCTTGTCCCGCGATTGGGCTGCATGGCAACCCCTTGGCCGGTAGTCCTATTGGACGATGACGCTCCACCGCCAACTGGCTTGAATACGACCATCCAAGAGCCCCAGCGGCTCGTGACAAGAACAACATGAGGAGATCGTGCATGGATATCCGTGGCCTGGGTTACGTCACCGTACGTTCCACCGACCTCGCGCAGTGGCGCCACTACGCCAGCCAGGTGCTGGGCATGATGGTGGTCGAGGACGAAAGCGGCGAACGCCTGTTCCTGAAGATGGACGAGCGCCCGTACCGCATCCTGGTGCAGCACAGCGCCCAGGACGGTTTCGGCGCCTGCGGCTGGGAAGTGGCCGGTCAGGCCGCTTTCGACCAGGCCGTGGCCGAACTGCACGCTGCTGGTGTGGCCGTGGAGCAGGGCAGCGCCGAGCAGGCCGCGCTGCGCCAGGTGCAGGCGCTGGCCCTGTTCGCCGACCCCGATGGCAATCGCCACGAGCTGTACTGGGGCCCGCGCCAGGACTTCGCCCGCTTCGTGTCCCCGGTGGGTGTGCGCAGCTTCGTCAGCGATGCCCTGGGCATGGGCCATGTGGTGCTGCCGGCACCGACCTTCGACCGTTGCCGCGACTTCTACGAACAGGTGATGGGCTTCGGCCTGTCGGACCTGATGAAAGTGCGTTTCACCCCGGATCCTGCCGAGCCGGAAAAGCGCATCCACTTCATGCACTGCAATAACGGCCGCCACCATTCGCTGGCGATCTTCGAATGCCCGGTGCCCAGTGGCTGCGTGCACATGATGGTCGAGGTCGATGGCCTGGACGAAGTCGGCCGCGCCCTGGACCGCATGCACGCCAATGGCGTGAAGCTCTCGGCCACCCTGGGCCAGCACACCAATGACCAGATGATTTCCTTCTACATGAAGACCCCCTCCGGGTTCGACCTGGAGTACGGCTGCGACGGCCTGGTGGTGGACTGGAGCCGCCACACCCCGTTCGAGAGCACGGTGGTCAGCCAATGGGGCCACGACTTCAGTGTCGGCCGCCAGTGAGGACAGTACCCATGGATAAACAGATGACCACGGCCCAGATGGTCGCCCAGCTGCGCGACGGCATGACCATCGGTATCGGCGGCTGGGGCCCGCGCCGCAAGCCCATGGCGCTGGTGCGCGAGATCCTGCGCTCGGACCTCAAGGACCTCACCGTCGTCGCCTACGGTGGTGCCGATGTCGGCCTGCTGTGCGCTGCCGGCAAGGTGAAGAAACTGATCTTCGCCTTCGTCTCCCTCGACTTCATCCCCCTCGAGCCGTACTTCCGCAAGGCACGCCAGGACGGGGCCATCGAGGTCATGGAAATCGATGAAGGCATGCTGCTGCTGGGCCTGCGCGCCGCCGCCATGAACGTGCCGTTCATCCCCACCGCGGTGGGCCTGGGCACCGACGTGCTGCGCCATAACCCGGAGATCAAGCTGATCGCCTCGCCCTACGCCGATGGTCGTGACTGGGTCGCGATGCCTGCGCTCAAGCTCGACGCTGCCCTGGTGCACGTCGACCGCGCCGATGCACGTGGCATCTGCCAGATCGCCGGCCCTGACCACTACATGGACGACCTGTTCGTGCGGGCCGCGGCACACACTTTCGTCACCTGCGACGAGCTGGTCGACAGCGCGTGGTTCCACGCCGACCCGGCCCGTGCCCACCAGGTGTTCTGGGAGCGCAACCTGACCACCGCCGTGGCCAATGTGCCCGGCGGCGCGCACCCCTCTTCCTGCGCGCCGCTGTATGGCTTCGATGTGCCGCACTTCAAGGCCTACGTGGCCTCGGCGCAGAGCGAAGAGGGCTGGCAGGCCTATGTCGAGCAGTACGTGGCCTGTTCCCACACCCAGTACCTGGAGCGTTGCGGGGGCCTCGAGGCCATCCGTCGACTGCCCCTGCCGGTTTTCTAAGCGAGGAACGCCATGACCCCTGCAACCTCCTACAGCCTCGCCGAATTGATGATCTGCGCCGCCGCTCAGGCCTGGCGCGACGACGGCGAAGTCCTGGCCACCGGTATCGGCGTGATCCCACGCCTGGCCGCCTCCCTGAGCATGCTCGACAACAACCCGCAGCTGATGATGACCGACTCGGAAGCCTACATGGTCGCCGAGCCGGTGCCGGTCGGCCCGCGCAACGGCTATGAGCCCAAGCGCGACAGTTGGATGGGCTTCTCGCGCATCTTCGACAACGTCTGGAGCGGCAAGCGCCACGCCATGATCGGCCCGATCCAGGTCGACCGCTTCGGCCAGGCCAACATTTCCTGCATCGGCGGCGACTACCACAAGCCCAAGGCGCAGATGCTCGGCGTGCGTGGCCTGCCGGGCAACTCCATCAGCCATGCCAACTCGTTCTACGTACCCAGCCACAACCGCCGGGTATTCGTCGAGGGCGAGTGCGACGTGGTCGCCTCGGTGGGCTACAACCCCGCGCGCCTGGCCCGTGGCTGGTCGCTGGACGACATCGACATCCGCCTGATCGTCACCGACCTGTGCGTGCTCGACTTCCTCGGGCCGCAACACCAGGTGCGGGTGCGCTCCTTGCACCCGGGCGTGAGCCTGGACGAGGTGCGCGACAACACAGGCTTTGCCCTGCACGTGCCCGAGCATTGCCCGGTGACCCCGGCGCCCACCGAGGCGCAGTTGCAGCTGATCCAGCAGCTGGACCCGCACAACCTGCGCGCCAGCCAGCTCAAGGACAACCCACCGGGCCAGCGCCAGGCGCGCTGACAGCCCGTACCCGCCAACCGCCTTGCCGGAGTGCAGTAATGAGCGAGCAAAACAACAAAGAGGCCGATGAGGTGGTGCTGTACGAAGTGCGTGGCGCGGTGGCCCTGGTCACCATGAACCGCCCCGAGTACCACAACGCCCAGAACTCGCGGATGACCTACGCCCTGGACGCCGCCTTCGCCCGCGCCTGCGCCGATGACCAGGTCAAGGTCATCGTCCTGTGCGGCGCTGGCAAGCACTTTTCCGCCGGCCATGACATCGGTACGCCCGGGCGCGACGTGGACCAGAGCTTCGAGCGCGTGAGCCTGTGGTACGACCATGTCGGCAAGCCGGGCGGCGAGTTCCTCTACGCCCGCGAGCAGGAGGTGTACCTGGGCATGTGTCGGCGCTGGCGGGACATCCCCAAGCCGACCATCGCCATGGTCCAGGGCGCCTGCATCGCCGGGGGCCTGATGCTGGCGTGGGTGTGCGACCTGATCGTGGCCAGCGACGATGCCTACTTCCGCGACCCGGTGGTGCGCATGGGGATTCCGGGCGTGGAGTATTTCGCCCACGTGCATGAGCTCAACCCACGTATCGCCAAGGAATTCCTGTTCCTCGGCGCGCCGATGCCGGCGGCGCGTGCCTACCAGATGGGCATGCTCAACCGCGTGGTGCCGCGCGAGCAGTTGGAGGTGCAAACCCTGGAGCTGGCCGCGCAGATCGCCCAGATGCCGCGCCTGGGCCTGCAGTTGAGCAAGCAGGCGGTCAACAACGCCGAAGACCTGATGGGCAAGCGCGCCACCATGGACATGGTGTTCGGCCTGCACCACTTCGCCCATGCCCACAATGAACTGGTGTCGGGCGACCGCCTGGGCGGTTACGACGCCAAGGCCATGGCCAGCTCCCAGCGCGACCAGGGGAGGGCATGAGCATGGCCGTGTCGCTCGAGACCCGCCTGACCGCCTTGCTCGGGTGCCGCTACCCGATCGTCCAGACCGCCATGGGCTGGGTCGCCGACCCGCGCCTGGTGGCGGCCACCTGCAATGCCGGCGGCTTTGGCTTCCTCGCCGGGGCGACCATCGAACCGCAGCAGATGGAGGCCGCGATCCTCGAAACCAGGCGCCTGACCGACCGCCCGTTCGGGGTCAACTTCCACATGTACCAGGCCAACGCCGAACAGATCGTCGAGCTGGTGGTGCGCCACCAGGTGCGCGCGGTCAGCTACAGCCGCTCGCCGGGCAAGCAGATGATCGCTCGGCTCAAGGACGCCGGCGTGGTCTGCATGCCCACCGTGGGCGCCCTCAAGCACGCGCAGAAGGCCGTGGAGATGGGCGCCGACGTGGTGACCGTGCAGGGCGGCGAGGGCGGCGGCCATACCGGCGCCGTGCCCACCGCCATGCTGCTGGGCCAGGTGCTCGATGCCGTCGAGGTGCCGGTGGTGGCCGCCGGTGGTTTCAAGGATGGCCGCGGGCTGGTATCGGCCCTGGCCCAGGGTGCCGACGGCATCGCCATGGGCACGCGCTTTCTAATGACCGCCGACAGTCCGGTGCCCCAGGCCACCCTGGCGCGCTACCTGGCGGTCAAGGACCCGGCGGCGGTGATCGTCAGCCGGGCCATCGATGGCCTGCCGCAACGCATGATCCGCAACGAGCTGCTCGATGAGCTCGAGTCCGGCAGCGGCCTGCGCCGCTGGCTGCTGGCCGTGCGCAGCGGGCTGGCCTACCGCCGCCACACCGGCCTTGGCCTGGGCCAGTTGCTCGGCAGCGCCCTGAAGATGCGCCGCGACGGTGGGCTCAGCGCCGCCCAGAGCCTGATGGCCGCCAACGCGCCGATGGTCATCCAGAAGGCCATGGTCGAAGGCCGCCCGGCCGAGGGCGTGCTGCCGGCCGGCCAAGTGGCCGCGGGCATCGACAGCCTGCCGGGGTGCGCCGAACTGATCGCGCAGATCGTCCAGGACGCCGAGCAGCGCCTGGGCGCGCTGTGCTGCCGAATTTCGTAAGGGGGAAACCGAATGCAACCATTCAGTGTCAGCATTGACAACGGCATCGCCGAGATGGTCTTCGACCATCCCCCGGTCAATGCCTTCAACAGCCGGGGCTGGGCCGACATCGCCAGCACCCTCCAGGCGCTGGGCGAAGACGAGCAGGTGCGGGTCATCGTCATTCGCGCCGAAGGCCGTGGCTTCTGCGCTGGGGTCGACATCAAGGAACTGGCTGCCGACGGTAATCTGATCGTCGCGGTCAACAAGGGCAACTACGACACCTTCAAGGCCGTGCACCGCAACAAGGTGCCGGTGATCGTCGCCGTGCATGGCTTTGTCCTGGGGGGCGGCATCGGTATCTGCGGCGCCGCCGACATCGTCGTCGCCGCCGACTGTGCCCGCTTCGGCGTGCCCGAGGTGGACCGCGGCGCCATGGGCGGCGGTGCCCACCTGCAGCGCCTGTTCCCGGTGCAGAAGGTGCGCCATATGTACTTCACCGGCGAGATGATCGATGCCGCCGAGGCCTACCGCCTGGGCGCAGTCGAACGCGTGGTACCGCGCGAGCAATTGCGCGAGACCGCGCTGGGCATCGCCGCATCCATCGCCGCCAAGAGCCCGGCGATGATCCGCCTGGCCAAGGAAGCGCTCAACGGCATCGAGGACGGCAACCTGGAAGACAAGTACCGCTGGGAGCAAGGCTTCACCCTGGAAGCCTACCGTACCCAGGACTCCCAGGAAGCCCGCGACTCGTTCGTCGAGAAGCGCAACGCCAATTTCAACGGTTGAGGGAGCGAACATGGACCTAACCTACACACCGGCCCAGCAGGCCTTGCGCGCCGAGGTGCGGGCCTGGCTGCAGGCCAACGTGCCGGCCCAACCACTGCCCTCGTTCGACACCGAGGAGGGGTTCGCCGCTCACCGCGCCTGGGAAGCACGCCTGAACGAAGGGCGCTGGGGCATGGTCACCTGGCCGACCCGCCTGGGCGGGCGTGGTTGCGACCTGATCGAATGGCTGATCTTCGAAGAAGAGTACTACCGCGCCAACGCCCCGGCGCGGGTCAACCAGAACGGCATCTTCCTGCTCGGGCCCACCCTGATGGAATACGGTACCGAGGAGCAGAAAGCGCGCTTCCTGCCCCGCATGGCCACCGGCCAGGATATCTGGGCCCAGGGATGGTCCGAGCCCGGCGCCGGCTCCGACATGGCGGCGATCCGTTCGCGGGCCGAGCGTGACGGTGACCATTACGTGATCAATGGCCAGAAGACCTGGTCCACTCGCGCGGTCTGGGCCGACTGGGTGTTCGGCATCTTCCGCACCGACCCTGGCTCCCAGCGTCACCACGGCCTGACCTTCATCCTGGTGCCGCTGGACAGCCCTGGCATCACCGTGCGGCCGATCCCCCAGCTCAATGGCTTGCCGGGCTTCGCCGAAATCTTCTTCGACGATGTACGTGTGCCGGTGGAGAACGTGCTGGGCGGCGAGGGCATGGGCTGGCACGTGGCGATGTCCACGGCCGGCTTCGAACGTGGCCTGATGCTGCGCTCGCCGGCGCGCTTCCAGGAAACTGCCCGGCGCCTGGTGCAGCTGTACCAGGCCAACCGCGAGAGCGCCGACCGCGACCCGGCCATCGGCGAAGCGGTGATGCGTGCCTGGCTGGATGCCGAAGCCTACACCCAGCAGACCTACATGACCGCCTCGCAGCTGGTCAAGGGTGGGCGTATCGGGCCTGAGTCCTCGACCAACAAGATCTTCTGGTCCGAGCTTGACCTGCGCATGCACGAAACCGCCATGAGCATCCTTGGCCTACGCGGCGAGCTATTGCCCGAGGCCCCGGCCGCAGGCGACGTCGGCCATTGGCTGGACGGCTTCCTGTTCGCCCAGGCCGGGCCGATCTATGCCGGCACCAACGAGATCCAGCGCAACATCATCGCCGAACGCATGCTCGGCATGCCGCGTGCCTGAGGGAGAGACCATGGACTTCAGTTTCAACAGCGACCAGTTGCTCTTCCAGGACAATGTGCGCAGTTTCTTGATCAACGAAGTGACCCCTGAACGTATCCGCGAACTGTGGCTGACCGACAGCGGCCGCTGCGACCAGCTCTGGGCGCAGTTGGTGGAGCTGGGCCTGACCGGCCTGACCGTACCGGAACAGTATGGCGGCATGGGCCTGGGGGCCCTGGACTTCGTCTTGCTGGCCCAGGAATGCGGCTACGCTGGGCTGCCCGAGCCGCTGGTGGAGACCATGCTGGTGGCGGTGCCGCTGCTGGCCGAGCTGGGCGAGGCCCACGAGGGACTCAAGCACGACTGGCTGGGGCGTGTGGCCGAAGGGCAGGCACGCCTGGCGGTGTGCGAGCCGGGCAACCCGCTGGTCAGCGACGCCCACGTCGCCGACCTGCTGCTGCTCAGCCACGGCGATGAACTGCATGCAGTACCCCGCGAGGACGTCGACCTGGTACGCAACCCGTCGGTCGACCCCAGCCGCCAGCTGTTCCAGGTGGTCTGGACGCCGGGTGCGGCCACCTGCGTGGCCCGTGGCGAGGCGGCGGCGCGGCTGCTGGCGCGGGCTTTCGAGCGCGGTGCGCTGGGCTGTGCGGCGCAGCTGCTGGGCCTGGCCAAGCGCATGGTGGACCTGGCGGTGGACTACAGCTTCGAGCGCAAGCAGTTCGGCAAGCCGATCGGTTCGTTCCAGGCGGTCAAGCACTTGATGGCCAATGTCGCGGTGCGCATCGAGTTCGCCAAGGGCCCGCTTTACCGCGCAGCCCACGCCGTGGCCAACGACGAGCCGGGGCAGGCGCTGGCCGTTTCCCATGCACGCCTGGCGACCTCGGAGGCTGCGCTGCTCGCTGCGCGCAACGCCATCCAGACCCACGGTGCGATGGGCTACACCTGGGAGGTCGACCTGCAGCTGTTCATGAAGCGCGCCTGGGCGCTGGACAAGACCTGGGGCGACCACGCCCTGCACAAGGCGCGGATCCGCGAGGCGCTGTTCGATCGCGAACAGGCCATCGGTGCCGGCACCACCTTCTGACGCATGGCCTGTGTGGGAGCGGGCTTGTCCCGCGATCGAGGGCGAAGCCCTCGCGCAGGGCAGGCTTGGCCCTGTCGCGGGACAAGCCGCTCCCACAGGGTCTGCGTCGATTCAACACGATGTGTTTTGTGAGGTAGAAGATGCCTGAAGCTTATATCGTCGATGCCCTGCGCACACCTACCGGGCGGCGCAAGGGCGGCCTGGCGCACGTTCATGCAGCGGACCTGGGCGGCCATGTGCTGCGCGCCCTGGTCGAGCGCAACTCGATTCCTGACCACGACTACGATGACGTGATCTTCGGCTGCGTCGACACCATCGGCCCGTTGGCCGGGGACATCGCCCGCACCGCCTGGCTGGCGACCGGGCTCAGCCAGGCGGTGCCGGGCACCACCATCGACCGCCAGTGCGGTTCCTCCCAGCAAGCGGTGCATTTCGCCGCCCAGGCGGTGATGAGCGGCACTCAGGATGTGGTGGTCGCCGGTGGCGTGCAGACCATGACCCAGATTCCCATCTCGTCGGCTATGACCGCCGCCGAACCGCTGGGCTTCAGTGACCCGTTCACCGGCTCCGAGGGCTGGGTGCGTCGCTACGGCGCGACCCCGCCGACCCAGTTTCGCGCCGCGCAGATGATCGCCGAGCATTGGCAGCTCAGCCGCCAGGCGCTGGAGGCCTACTCGCTGGAGTCCCATCGCCGGGCCCTGCGTGCCATCGAACAAGGGTATTTCAAGCGCGAGATCGTGCCTCTGGCCGGCGTCGAGCATGACGAAACCCCACGCCACACCAACCTGGAGAAAATGGCCGAACTGGAAAGCCTGTTCGGCTGCGACCGGGTCACTGCTGGCGTATCGAGCCAGACCTGCGACGCCGCCAGTGCCGTGCTGATCGTCTCCGAGGCCGCGCTCAAGCGCTACAACCTCACGCCCCGGGCACGCATCCACCACATGAGCGTGCGTGCCGACGACCCGGTCTGGATGCTCACTGCGCCCATCCCGGCTACCGCCTACGCCCTCAAGCGTGCCGGCATGCGCCTGGACGACATCGACCGGGTGGAGATCAACGAGGCCTTCGCCTCGGTGGCCATGGCCTGGCTCCGCGAGACCGGCTACCCCCATGCCCAGACCAACGTCAACGGCGGCGCCATCGCCCTGGGCCACCCGTTGGGAGCCACCGGTACCCGGCTGATGTGCAGCTTGCTCCATGAGCTGGAGCGCAGTGGCGGCCGCTATGGCCTGCAGACCATGTGCGAAGGCGGCGGCCAGGCCAACGTGACCATCATCGAGCGCCTGTAAGCGCAGGAGAAATACCCATGAGCAGTTGCAACAACCGAGTCGTGGTCATCACTGGCTCCGGTGGCGGCCTGGGCCGTGCCTACGCCCTGGCTTTCGCCGCCGAGGGCGCCAAGGTGGTGGTCAACGACATCAACCGTGACGCCGCAGCAGCGGTGGTCGCGCAGATCCGCGAGCAGGGTGGCCAGGCCATCGCCAACAGCAACGACATCACCCACTACGAGGATGCCGGGCGCATCGTCGCGGCGGCGCTGGAGGCGTTCGGCGGCCTCGACGTGGTGGTGAACAACGCCGGGATCTGCCGTGACCGCATGTTCGCCAGCCTCACCGAAGCGGACTGGGACGCGGTGGTGGCGGTGCACCTCAAAGGTCACTTCTGCCTCTCCAGCCACGCCGTGCGCCATTGGCGCGAGCAGGCCAAGAACGGCATGCAAGTCGATGCGCGGATCATCAACACCAGCTCCGGCGCAGGCCTGCAGGGCTCGATCGGGCAGTCCAACTATGCCGCGGCCAAGGGCGGCATCGCGTCGCTGACCTTGGTCCAGGCCGCCGAGCTCGCCCGCTATGGCATCACCGTCAATGCGCTGGCCCCGGCCGCGCGCACCGGCATGACCGAGGGCGTGTTCGGCGAGGTGATGAAGAAGCCGGAGGAGGGCTTCGACTACTTTGCCCCGGAGAACGTCGCGCCGGTGGTGGTATGGCTGGGTTCCAGCGACTCGGCAGGCGTCACCGGGCAGATGTTCGAAGTCGAAGGGGGCAAGCTGTCCATCGCCGACGGTTGGCGCCGTGGGCCACAGGTCGACAACCAAGGCCGCTGGGCCGTCACCGAGGTGGGCGCGGCCGTCGGCGAGCTGTTGGCGCGCGCCGTGCCGGCGCAGAAAGTCTACGGCACCTGAATCGCTTTTTTCGCCAGCAGGGCGAGCCGCACCACATGCCAGGGTGGTGCGGTTTTTTTTCGCGCGGGATTTGATGAGGGTACGGTTTGAGCCTTGTGAGAGGGCGAAAATCGAGCGCCGCCCGCGCGGCGCATCGCGAGCTGTGCTCGCTCCTACGTTTGTTTCGGACCAATTATTCCTGGGGGATTTTCGCGCGGACGCTTTGGCGGCTGACGCAAGATCGTGTCGTACCGACCAGGCGGTCGCGCGCGCCTGTCACAGGCGTTACTGGCCGTAAACAAACGTAGGAGCGAGCGCAGCTCGCGATGCGCCGCGCGGGCGGCGCTGTCGTATTGCTTTCACAAATTTAGTAGTCCAATTGGCCGATTCCCGCCGCCGCGCATCTGGCCACACTCGCAGGTACCCCCGCCAGACGAGTAGAAGACGCCGCGATGGACTTTGCATTCAGCGACGAGCAGGAAATGATCCGCGCATCGGCCGAGGGCTTTCTCGCCGATGTTTCCGACTGTGCCGCCGTGCGCGCGGCGATGGTCAGCGAACGCGGTTACGACACCGACCTCTGGCAGCGCCTGTGCAGCGAGATGTACTGGCCTGCCATCCATATTCCCGAAGCCTATGGCGGCTTGGGCCTGGGATTCGTCGAGCTGGCCATCCTGCTCGAGCAGATGGGCCGGCGCTTGCTGTGCTCACCCTTCTTCGCCACCGCCTGCCTGGCCACGCCGGCGCTGCTGCTGGCCGGCAGCGAAGCGCAGAAACAGCGCTGGCTGCCCGCCATTGCCGAGGGCCGGGTGCGTGGCACCCTGGGCTTTGGTGACGGCGGTGCCTGGACCGTCCACGGCATCAGCGTCACGGCCACGCCCGAAGGTGACGGCTATGTCCTGGATGGCGAATATGCGCAAGTGATCGATGGCTACAGCGCTGACCTGCTGGTGGTCGCGGCGCGCCTGGCCGGCAGCTCGGGTGAGCAGGGCATCGGCCTGTTCCTGGTCGAAGCCGGGCAGGCGGGCCTGGCACGCCAGTGGCAGCCGACCATGGATCAGACCCGCCGCCTGGGCCGTATACGCTTCACGCGCCTGTACGTGGCTCCGGACGCGGTGCTAGGCGAGGCCGGCAACGCCTGGCCGCGGTTGCAGGACGTGTTGCGCCTGGCCTGCGTGGGCCTGGCCGTCGAGCAGGTGGGTGGGGCCCAGCAGGCGCTGGACCTGAGCGTGGCCTACCTGCAGGAGCGCCAGCAGTTCGGCCGCCCCCTGGCCAGTTTCCAGGCCCTCAAGCACCGCGCCGCCGACATGATGCTGCAGGTCGAGTGCGCGCGCTCGGCCTGCTACTACGCCGCCTGCGTCGCCCAGGAAGCGCTGGATCCTGCCGGTGATGCACATGTGGCGGCCGAGCTGCCACTGGCCGCGGCCCTGGCCAAGTCGCAGTGCTCCCAGGCGTACTTCCACTGCGCGGCGGAGTCGATCCAGCTGCACGGCGGTGTGGGCTTCACCTGGGAGTACGACCCGCATCTGTACTTCAAGCGTGCCCGGGCCAGCGAGAGCTACCTCGGTGCACCGGCCTGGCATCTGCAGCAGGTCGCCAATGTGATTATCGGGGAGCAGCCATGAAGATCCGTTTCAGTGAGCAGGACGAGCGTTTCCGCCAGGAGATCGCCGACTGGATGGCCGCCAACCTGCAGGGCGAGTTCGAGGCCCTGCGTTTTCGTGGCGGCCCGGGCGACGAACACATGTTCCCCGAAGAGCGCAAGGCCTGGGAGCGCAAGCTCGCCGAAGGTGGCTGGACGTGCGTGGGCTGGGCGCCGGAGCATGGTGGGCGTGGCCTGTCGATCAGCCAGCAGGTGATCTTCCACGAAGAGTACGCCCGCGCAGGCGGCCCGGGGCGCATGGGCCATATCGGCGAAGGCCTGGCCGGCCCGACCATCGCCGCCTTCGGCAGCCAGGAGCAGAAACGCCGCTTCCTGCCTGGCATCGTCCAGGGCACCACGTTCTGGTGCCAGGGCTATTCCGAGCCCGGCGCAGGCTCCGACCTGGCCGCGGTGAAGACTCGTGCGGCCCAGGACGTCAACGGCGACTGGCGGATCAACGGGCAGAAGGTCTGGACCTCCCTGGCCCATGAGTCGGACTGGTGCTTCGTGCTGGCCCGTACCGAGCCGGGCAGTGTCGGCCACCATGGCCTGTCGTTCCTGCTGGTGCCGATGGACCAGCCGGGTATCAGCGTGCGGCCGATCGAACAGATGACCGGTACCTCGGAGTTCAACGAAGTGTTCTTCGACGACGCGCGCACCGAGGCTGCCAATATCGTCGGCCAACCGGGCGAGGGCTGGAAGATCGCCATGGCCCTGCTGGGCTTCGAGCGCGGGGTGTCCACCCTCGGCCAGCAGATGCAGTTCCAGAACGAACTCGACGAAATCATCGCCATTGCCCGGCGCAACGGTGCCGACCGCGACCCGCACCTGCGCCAGCGCCTGGCCGAGGCGTGGTGCGGCTTGCGCATCCTGCGCTACAACTCGCTGCGCATGCTCTCCGGGCCCCAGGACGGCTCGCTGCGCCGCGAGGCGACCATCTACAAGCTGGGCTGGTCGAGCTGGCACGCCAACCTCGGCAAGCTGGCCATGGACGTGCTCGGCCCCCAGGCCGAGCTGCTCGAGGCCGCCCCCTACCAGCTGAGCCGCCTGCAGTCGCTGTACCTGTTCAGCCGCGCCGACACCCTGTACGGCGGCAGCAACGAGATCCAGCGCAACATCATTGCCGAGCGCGCCCTGGGTATGCCCCGGGAACCGCGGCCACGTCCCTGATCGAGGAGTTCTTGCATGTCCGTTCCACACTATGTTCCCGGCCACGGCCTGCTGCGTGGCAAATCGGTGCTGATCACCGCCGCCGCTGGCTCCGGTATCGGCTTCTCCGCGGCGCTGCGTGCGGCCGAGGAGGGCTGCCGGGCCCTGATGATCAGCGACATCCATGAAGGCCGGCTGGGCGAGGCGGTGGCACGCATCCGCGAAGCCACCGGGCTGCTGGCCGTGTACGGACAGTTGTGCAACGTCACCGACGAAACCCAGGTGCGTGAGCTGGTCGACGCCGCCGAGCGCGAGTTGGGCGGCGTCGACGTGCTGATCAACAATGCCGGCCTGGGCGGCTCGCGCGCCCTGGTGGACATGCCCGATGAAGAATGGCAGCGGGTCATCGACGTGACCCTCACCGGCACCATGCGCATGACCCGCGCCATGCTCCCACACATGATCGAGCGCCATGCCGGGATCATCGTCAACAACGCCTCGGTGCTCGGCTGGCGCGCGCAGAAGCAGCAGGCCCACTACGCTGCGGCCAAGGCCGGGGTCATGGCCCTGACCCGCTGCGCCGCGGTGGAGGCGGCCGAGCATGGCATCCGCATCAATGCGGTGAGCCCGAGCATCGCCATGCACGATTTCCTGGCCCGCTCCGCGCCCCAGGCGGTGCTCGATCAGCTGGCGGCCAACGAGGCCTTCGGCCGTGCAGCCGAAGTCTGGGAGGTAGCCAATGTGATGATGTTCCTGGCCAGTGACTACAGCTCGTACATGACCGGCGAAGTGCTGTCGGTTTCCAGCCAGAGGGCCTGAGCATGACCCGAGTATTCGAGGCGCCCCAGGCGCTGCACGAGGCGGTGGGGCAGGCGCTGGGCGAGAGTGACTGGCTGTTGGTGGACCAGGCGCGCATCGACCTGTTCGCCGAAGCCAGTGGTGATCACCAGTGGATCCACGTCGACCCGCAGCGCGCTGCCCAGGGGCCGTTCGGCGCCTGTATCGCCCACGGTTACCTGAGCCTGGCCCTGGTCAACCTGTTCCTGCCGCAGATCATCGAGGTGCGAGGCATCGCCATGGGAGTCAATTATGGCTGCGAGCGCGTGCGCTTCCCCTCGGTGGTGCGGGTGGGCTCGCGGGTACGTGGCAGCGCCGTGCTGCTGTCGACCGAGGCGGTCGGCGACGGCGTGCAGGCAGTGATTCGCGTCAGCGTCGAGATCGAAGGCCAGGAGCGTCCTGGCTGCGTGGTCGACACCATCAGCCGTTACTACCCGGCCTAGGCCGTCCAAGGAGTTGAGCATGAACGAAGCAGTGATCGTGTCCACGGCGCGTACGCCGATCGGCAAAGCCTTCCGTGGCGCCTTCAACGACACCGAGGCACCGACCCTTGGCGGCCATGTGGTAGCCGAGGCGGTGCGCCGCGCCGGCATCGCGCCGGAGGAAGTGGACGATGTGATCATCGGCGCCGCCGCCCAGCAGGGCACCCAGGCCTACAACCTCGGGCGCCTGTGCGCTACGGCGGCCGGCCTGCCGGCACAGGTGTCCGGCATGGCCGTGGAGCGCCAGTGCGCCTCGGGCCTGATGAGTATCGCCATCGCCGCCAAAGGCATCGTCTGCAACGAGCTCGACATCGCCGTGGCCGGCGGCCTGGAGTCGATCTCGCTGGTGCAGAACAAGCACAAGAACACCTACCGCAACCAGTCCGCCCTAGTGCTCGAGCGTGACCCGACGGCCTACATCCCGATGATCGAGACCGCCGAGATCGTCGCCCAGCGCTACGGCATCAGCCGTCAGGAGCAGGACGCCTACAGCCTGCAGAGCCAGCTGCGCACGGCGCGCGCTCAGCAGGCCGGGCTGTTCGACCTGGAGCTGGCGCCACTGGCCACCCAGAAGCTGCTGGTGGACAAGGCCACCGGCGAAAGCCACCATGAAGCCGTGACCCTGCGCCAGGACGAATGCAACCGCGCCGATACCAGCGCCGCCAGCCTGGCGGCCCTGGAGCCGGTGTGGGCGGGAGGACAGTGGACCGGGCCAGGGCGGTTCATCACCGCCGGCAACGCCTCGCAACTGTCCGATGGCGCCTCGGCCTCGGTGCTCATGAGCGCCCGCCTGGCCGAACAACGCGGCCTGCAACCGCTGGGTATCTATCGCGGCCTGGCGGTGGCGGGCTGCAACGCCGACGAAATGGGCATCGGGCCGGTGTATGCGATTCCCAAGCTGCTCAAGCGCCATGGGCTGAAGGTCGATGACATTGGTCTGTGGGAGCTCAACGAAGCGTTCGCCTGCCAGGTGCTGTACTGCCGTGACACCCTGGGCATCGACAACGACCGCCTCAACGTCAACGGTGGCGCGATCGCCATCGGTCACCCGTTCGGCATGTCCGGGGCGCGGATGGTCGGCCATGCGCTGATCGAGGGCAGGCGCCGGGCCGTGCGTTATGTGGTGGTGAGCATGTGCATCGGCGGTGGCATGGGCGCCGCTGCATTGTTCGAGGTGGCCTGAGATGGGCTTGCCGACAGCACAGCAGGTCCAGGCCATCATGCAGCGTTATGTCGAGCGGGTGGATGCCGGTGATATCGATGGCACCCTCCAGCTCTATGCCGAAAATGCCACCGTCGAGGACCCGGTGGGCCAGGCGCCGTTGCAGGGCATCGACCAGATCGCCGAGTTCTACCGCCAAGGGTTGGGTCAGATGAAGGTCAGCGCGACCCTCACCGGGCCGGTACGTGCCAGCCATAGCGGCTGTGGCGCCATGCCGTTTCGGGTCGACATGCAGTGGCAAGGGCAAGACTGCTCGTTGCATGTGATCGACGTGATGACGTTCGACGAACAAGGGCTTATCAGCAGCATGAAGGCCTATTGGAGCGAGGTGAACGTGGTGCCCCGCTGAGTCTTCGATCCCGGCCAGCCATGTGATATGCGGCGGCCGGGCGCAGACGAAGACATGCCCGGGGTTCTTTCGTCGGTTATTGCTCTTTTGCCGCATCGAGGAACGCTGGGCGCTCCCCGCCACCATGCACCGCCACATCCGCGCCACTGACATAGCGGGCCAGGGGCGAGGCCAGGTACAGGCAGGTGTCGCCGATGTCGTCCGGCTCGGCCAGGCGCCCCAGGGGCACCGTGGCGGCCACCTGGGCCTGCTGCTGGGCATCACCATAATGCAGTTCGGCCTGCTCGGTAAGGATCAAGCCGGCAGTGATGGCATTGACCCGCACCTTGGGCGCCCACTCCACCGCCAGCGAGCGGGTCAGGTTGAGCAGGCCTGCCTTGGCTGCGCCATAGGCGGCGGTGCCAGGTGAGGGGCGGGTGGCGCTGACGCTGCAGATGTTGATGATGCTGCCGCCCTCGGCCTGTTCCTGCATCACCCGGTTGGCCAGCTGGCTCAGGTTCAGCGGCGCCAGCAGGTTAAGCCGCACGATCGACTCGCTGAAGCGCGGCGAGGCGCTGGCGGCTTCGGCGAATGGTGCGCCACCGGCGTTGTTGACCAACACATCGAGACGGCCGAAGTACTTCAGGATGCCACCTACCAGGTGCTCCAGTTGCTCCAGGTCACGCACGTCGCATTGCATGAACACGGCCTGGCGGCCTCCACCGCTGGGCAGACGCTCTGGTGCCTGGCGGCCACAGATGACCACCTGCGCGCCGCATTCGAGAAAGCGTCGGGTAATCCCACGGCCCACGCCCTTGGCACCGCCGGTGACCAGGACGACCTTGCCGCGAAAATCCAATGGGTCTTGCATGGGGATGCCTTTCGTTTGTCAGAAGTGTCCCTCGATGCTAGGCGGCAGCTGCCCTCGGGCATACGTCCAAAGGGACTAGAAAAAGACCCTGTAGTCCTGTCGGACGATGCCGCCAGGCGTGGCGGCTCTGAAAATCCCGGTACAACAACAAGCCGGGAGGTTCCCCATGGGCGCAGCAGCGCAAGGGCACAAGGTCAGGTTGCCGGGTGGCCTGCAATTGCACTATCAAGATGTCGGCTCGGGCGAGGCGGTGGTGTTCATCCATGGCAGCGGCCCGGGTGCCAGCGGGCATAGCAACTTCAAGCACAACTACCCGGTATTCGCCGAGGCCGGCTACCGCGCCATCGTGCCTGACCTGCCAGGCTATGGTGCCTCGGACAAACCCGAAACCGCCTATACCCTGGATTTCTTCGTCGAGGCTTTGCTGGGCCTGCTCGATGCCCTGGATATCCAGCGCTGCACGCTGGTTGGCAACTCCCTGGGTGGGGCCATCGCCATCGCCATCGCCCTGCGTCAGCCGCAACGGGTGGCGCGCCTGGTGTTGATGGCCCCCGGTGGCCTGATGGACAAGGCGCAGTACTACCTGCAGATGGAAGGCATCCAGCGCATGGCCACGGCCTTCGCCAGCGGTGAGCTACGCGATGCCGCTGGCATGAAGCGCCTGCTGGGCCTGCAATTGTTCGACCCGTCGTTGATCGACGACGAGACGGTGGCCGAGCGGGTCGCAGTGGTGACGCAGCAGCCCCCTTGCGTGCTCTCCACCATGGAGGTGCCGAACATGGCCGAGCGTCTGCCGGAGCTGGCCTGCCCGATCCTGGGGTTCTGGGGCATGGACGACAAGTTCTGCCCCGTCTCCGGTGCCAACACCTTGATGCAGGCCTGCCGGCACATCCGCTTCGTGCTGCTCAGCGAATGCGGCCACTGGGTGATGGTCGAGCACCGTGACCTGTTCAACCGTGACTGCCTGGCATTTCTCGAGGAGGGCCGCCCATGAGCCTGCAACTGCGCCGCCAGCACGGCGACGAACTGTACCAGGCCCTGTGCGAAGGGCAGACGCTGGCACCGCTGACCGAGCGTTGGCCACAGATCACCATCGAGGATGCCTACCACATCTCGTTGCATTGCATCGAGCGACGGGTCGCCGCCGGTGACCGTATCGTCGGCAAGAAGATCGGCGTCACCTCGGTGGCCGTGCAGCGCATGCTTGACGTGCACCAGCCGGACTTCGGCTTCATCACCCGCGCCATGGCCTTCGATAACGGTGCCGAGATCTCGTTGGCCGAGAACCGCCTGATCCAGCCGCGCGCCGAGGGCGAGATCGCCTTCGTGCTCAAGCATGACCTGGTCGGCCCGGGCGTCACCGAGGCCGACGTGCTGGCGGCCACCGACTTCATCACGCCGTGCTTCGAGATCGTCGATTCGCGCATCGATGACTGGCGTATCCGTATCCAGGACACCGTCGCCGACAACGCCTCCTGTGGTGTGTTCGTGCTTGGCCAGGAACGGGTCGACCCACGCCAGCTGGACCTGCCGGCGCTGCACATGCGTGTGTTCAAGAACGATGAACCGCTGAGCGAAGGGTTGGGCGCGGCGGTGCAGGGCAACCCGTTGACCGCGGTCGCCTGGCTGGCCAACACCCTCGGCGCCTTCGGCATCCCCTTCAAGGCCGGCGAGGTGATCCTCTCCGGTTCGCTGGTGCCGCTGGAGCCCGTGCGGGCAGGCGACCGCTTTTCCCTGACCATCGATGGCCTGGGCAGTGCCCAGGTGTCCTTCCGAGCCTGATCGAGGAGCAAGGCCCATGAGCCAGAAACTGAAAGCGGCCATTATCGGCCCGGGGAACATCGGCACCGACTTGCTGATGAAAATGTGCCGCTCGGCGTGGATCGAGCCGGTCTGGATGGTAGGCGTGGACCCGGAGTCCGAGGGCCTGAAGCGGGCCCGGGCGATGGGTGTGAAGACCACTGCCGAAGGCCTAGACGGCCTGTTGCCCCATGTGCTGGACGACGATATCCGCATCGCCTTCGATGCTACCTCCGCCTATGTGCATGCGCATAACAGCCGTAAGCTCAACGAGCTTGGGGTGATCATGGTCGACCTGACGCCGGCGGCCATCGGCCCGTTCTGCGTGCCGCCGGTCAACCTCAAGGAGCATGCCGCCAAGCTTGCGATGAACGTCAACATGGTCACCTGCGGCGGGCAGGCCACCATCCCCATGGTCGCGGCGGTGTCGCGTGTGCAGCCTGTGGCCTATGGCGAGATCGTCGCCACCGTGTCGTCGAGCTCCGTGGGCCCCGGTACCCGGCAGAACATCGACGAGTTCACCCGCACCACCGCAGGTGCCGTGGAAAGCATCGGTGGTGCCCGCCGCGGCAAGGCGATCATCGTCATCAACCCGGCCGAGCCGCCGTTGATGATGCGCGACACCATCCACTGCCTGACCGACGACACCCCCGACCAGGACGCCATCCGCGCCTCGGTGCTGGCCATGGTCGAGGAAGTGCAGCGCTACGTGCCTGGCTACACGCTGGTCAACGGCCCGGTGTTCGATGGCAACAAGGTGTCGATCTTCGTCGAGGTGCAAGGCCTGGGCGACTTCCTGCCCAAGTCGGCCGGCAACCTGGACATCATGACCGCCGCCGGCCTGCGCACCGCCGAGATGTTCGCCGAAGAAGCCCACAAGGGCACCCTGCAACTGCCGGCCCGCTGAGGAGAGTGGCGATGAACCTTCAAGGTAAGAATGTGCTGCTGCACGACATGAGCCTGCGCGACGGCATGCACGCCAAGCGTCACCAGATCAGCCTGCAGCAGATGGTGGACGTGGCCACCGGGCTGGATGCCGCGGGCGTGCCGCTGATCGAGATCACCCATGGCGACGGCCTGGGTGGTGCCTCGTTGAACTACGGCTTCCCTGCCCACAGCGACGAACAGTACTTCAGTGCCGTGATTCCCAAGCTCAAGCACGCCAAGGTTTCGGCGCTGCTGCTGCCGGGCATCGGCACCCTCGACCATCTGAAGATGGCCCATGAGCACGGCGTCTCGACCATTCGCGTCGCGACTCACTGCACTGAGGCCGACGTATCCGGCCAGCATATCGGCATGGCTGCCAAGATGGGCCTGGATACCGTGGGCTTCCTGATGATGGCGCACATGGTCAGCGCCGAGAAGCTGCTGGAGCAGGCGCGCCTGATGCAGAGCTATGGCGCCAACTGCATCTACTGCACCGACTCGGCCGGCTACATGTTGCCCGACGAGGTGAGCGAGAAGATCGCCGTGCTGCGCGATGGCCTGGAGGCGGCTACCGAGGTTGGCTTCCACGGCCATCACAACCTGGGCATGGCGATCGCCAACTCCCTGGCCGCCATCGAAGCCGGCGCGGTGCGTATCGACGGCTCGGTGGCCGGGCTCGGTGCCGGTGCCGGCAATACGCCGTTGGAGGTGTTCGTCGCCGTGCTCAAGCGCATGGGCGTTGAGAGCGGGATAGACCTGTACCGCATCATGGACGTGGCCGAGGACCTGGTGGTGCCGATGATGGACCAGCCGATCCGCCTGGACCGTGATGCCCTGACCCTGGGCTACGCCGGGGTGTACAGCTCGTTCCTGCTGTTCGCCAAGCGTGCCGAGGCCAAGTACGGAATCCCGGCCCGCGACCTGCTGGTGGAGTTGGGCCGTCGCGGCACGGTCGGCGGGCAGGAGGACATGATCGAGGACCTGGCCCTGACCTTGTCCCGCGGTAACAAGGGTACTGCCGGGTAGTTGGGGGAGCTGGCGTAGCTGTGGGAGCGGGCTTGTCCCGCGATTGGGCCGGGCCTGCCATCGCAGTGGGATGACAAGGCCTTCGCCCTCGATCGCGGGGCAAGCCCGTGCCCACAGTGGCTGCTCCAATCACGCAAGCAGGATATGTGCCGTGCCATGCGGTAGAGCAATAAAGTGTTACGAGATCAACCCCTGCGACAACAAGACGCAGCCCGGAATTCAATGGCTTGCGTGGGGTTGGACCTCTGTCGGCTGGATGCCCAGGGGGTGTCATGCCAGAATGCCTCGGTTTTCAGCTGGCCCATCCCAGGGGCCGGCACCTTCCCTGTAAAGGATGGTTCCATGACTGATTTACTGACCCGGCGTGCTGTCGTCGCCGGGATGGGCGTGCTGGGGCTTGGCCTGCTGGCCGGTTGCAACCCGGCCCGGGGGCTCGAATTCAAGTACGGCAAGAACATGAGCAACGAAATCCTCGGCCGTAAGTTCCGGCTCAAGGATACCCAAGGCAACGAACGTACCCTGTCGAGCTTCTATGGCTCGATGCCAATGATCTTCTTCGGGTTCACCCAGTGCCCGGCCGTTTGCCCGACCACCCTGGCACGTGCGGTGCAGATCAAGAAGCTGATGGGCCGTGACGCCGGTTTCCTGCAAGTGGTGTTCATCACCCTCGACCCCGAGCGCGACACCCCCGAGGTGCTCGACGCCTACGTCAAGGCCTTCGACCCTTCGTTCACGGCGCTCACCGGCACCCCTGAGGAGATCGCCGAGGTGGCCAGGGAGTTCAAGGTGTTCTATGAAAAGGTCCCGGCCGGCGATACCTACACCATCTCCCATTCGTCCACCAGCTATGTCTACGATTCGCGCGGCACCCTGCGCCTGAGCCTGGGCCATTCCCTCAATGCCAAGGAATGCGCCGAAGACCTGCTCACCCTGATGGAGATCTGCTAATGGCAATTTCGATGCAACTCAAGCACGGCCTGGCCGCCTTGGCGCTGATGGGCCTGGCCCTGCCGGCCCTGGCCCAGACCACCGTGAGCGACGCCTGGGTACGCGCCAGTGTGCCGCACCAGCAATCGACCGGGGCCTTCATGACCCTGACCGCCGATACCGACAGCAAACTGGTGAGCGTGGCCTCGCCCGTGGCCAAGACCGTGCAGGTGCACGAAATGACCATGAACGGCGACGTGATGGGCATGCGTGAAGTGAAGGCCGTCGAGCTGCCGGCCGGCAAAGCCGTAAGCCTGGACCCGAACGGCTATCACGTGATGCTCATGGGCCTGGCCAAGCAGGTCAAGGAAGGCGAACAGGTACCGCTGACCCTGGTCGTCGAAGATGCCAAGGGCGCCAGGCAGACCCTCGAGGTGCAGGCCCCTGTACGCCCGCTGGCCGCCGAAGCGGGGCATGACCACGGGCACATGCAACACTGATCGTTCAAATTCCGCTGGGTTTCCCGGCATGACGCAAGGCCGCCCCTGCAAGCACCCGATGGATGCTGCATGGGCGGCCTTGTATCGTTACTGGGGCGCGTAATGGCCCCACGTCACCTCGACTGGCGCTCAGCTACGAAACCTGGGTAACGGCCGCTCGATGGTCAACGACGTCAAGGTCTTGCGCACCTGGGCATCTTCGGCTTCCAGGGCCTTGAGGCTTGCGCGGATCTTGCCAGCAGCGGGCACATCGCCCTGCCGGTCGATCCAGTCGGCAATCTCCTTGCAAGCACTGCTCAAACAGGCTTGGCGCTGGTTCATCAGCGTCAGGAGGGTGGTGAGCTCTCTATCGGACATGGCAGGATCCTCCGTTCAGCCCACTCAGTTTAGCAGGGGTAGGGGGGAATGCCTGTCAGTTAAGGCTCCATCGCCGGCAAGCAGCCCCAAATGCAGCCGATAAGGCTTAACTGACTGACGTCAGGGTAGGGGGGCTGCCTGCGAGCTGCGCCAAGTGGCGCCTCGGCTGGTTTGGCAGGCTCGGCGCTGCAGAACTGCACAATTATTCTCTAGGAACGCTTGTCCCGCGATTGGGCCTGCCCTGCCTGCGCGCTTGGAGGCAAGGGCGTTGCCCTTGATCGGGGGCAAGTCCGCTCGGAAGCCGAACTGGTCATAGGTTTCGACACAACAATATTGTTCAGTGGGGTGATCGATCGCTTATCGGTAGGTTGTTTAATAAAACGGCCCAAGGAGTCGTATGCTCCTGGTTTGTGGTGTTTAAGTTTTTTGTGGTGTGTAGGAAGTTTCTCGCAGTTGCTGTTTTGTGGTTTTTCTGAAATAAGCTTTGTTACAAGTGGTAGGTTGTTTTTTATCAGGCTTCACGTTTATCGTGAACTTTTCAATACGGCATAATCGTCGCTTCGGCACTTTTCGTAAGAAGCCTAGAAGATGAATTGATGTATTTGGCGGGATGGGGTAGAAAGGAAGTGCATGCATTGAACTTAAACGCGGGTGCTCGATCGCTGGTCATCAGTCATGCCATTTCCAAGTGTGGTGAGTTTGCCTTCGAGGCAGCCTTTGCCGTGGCTGTAGTATCGATGGCTGATATGGATTTATTGTTAATTGGCGTCGCATATTTCTTTCGGTATTTACCTAGCGCAACCTTTTCGCCAGTGGGCGGCTGGCTGGCAGACAATGGCAATCGGAAGCGGACTTTGATTCAGGTGGAGCTGGCCAAGAGTCTTGTGGCATTTGGTTTTTTTGTATTGTTCAACTCTTCCGAACCGGCATTGGCTGTGGTGACGGTAATGGCGATGTTCATGACGGCGCTGGACTGCTTGCATGCACCAACGTTTCGTGCGTATTTTCCAGATATCGTTGACCGTGGAGACTTGGCGTCGGTAAACAGTGGTGTGCAGGTTGTCGAAGACATATCATCGATCGTCGGGCCGCTGGTATTTTCTTTCATTACATTGATGTATGCCAGCGAAGCGAGCTTTCTATTCTTCGCGTTTTGCCTGCTACTTTCTGCGATAAGTCTCGTTACCCTTGTCCCAAGCAAAACGCGGGGCACCGAGACATTTGACGGCCTGGCGCTTGTGCGCGAGGCAGCGGGAAGCGTCAGGCAAATGCGTACGGGCAATGTCCCGCTGTTTGCTGTGATTTGTTGCACCACGCTGTGCGCGATGTTCGCCACTTCGGTAATTCGCTTCATCCTACCCGCGTCTGTGCTCGATCATTTTGCTTCGGAAGCAGCGGTAGGCTACGTGTTTTCACTTCTGGCAACGGGCACCGTCCTGGGTGGGATGCTCTATACCAAGCTTAACCCGCGCACTACGGCGCGTTTGGTATTGCGCTATTGGGCGCTGTATGGCGCACTGTTCTTTGCGGCCGCCGTGGCCTTAGAGTTCAGCAGCATATTGTTCCTATTGATTCTGTTCGGTGTTGGTTTCATTGGCGCCTTCGTGGATATTGCCATCGTGACAAACATTCAATGTCTATCGAGCGAGCAGCAGGTGGGGCGAAATTTTTCGTTGTATTACTTCACTGCTGTGATTGGCGATGCTTTTTCCGGGCTTGTTGCCAGCATTGTCTATCTATGGGTCGGCCCGGCCACGTTCATCTGGATGACGTTCATGCTGTTGGTTGCGCCCCTGCGCTGGAATATGAAAAGAGGCCTCGATGAACGTCGTACAGAGTGAGTTTATTGATGCGGACGGTATACAACTGGAAATGCCATGGTGAGCATGTTATTCCCGCCTACACAAAGCGACACGCCTGCCGATAAGCCCCCGGCGTCACGCCATAGGCCTGCTTGAACTGACGGCTCAGGTGGCTCTGGTCGGCAAAGCCCAAGGCAAAGGCCACTTCCGAGGCGGGCAGGCCGCTCTTGAGGCATTCGCGGGCGCGGGCCAGGCGACGTTGCTTGAGCCAGGCGTGGGGAGGCAGGCCGGTGGCCTGGCGGAATACCCGGGCGAAGTGGAAGGGCGAAAGGTTCACGGCTGCTGCCAGGGCCTCCAGCGAGGGTGGGTCGGCCAGCTGGCTTTCCAGCAGCTCACGGGCCCGTGCCACCGCCAGGGGTTCGTTGCCCGGCGTGGGAGGCTGGGCGCAGTGGCCGTGGCGCTGCACCAGGGCCAGTACGGCCTGGCGCCAGGCGGTCTGTTGCTCCAAGGCGCTGGCACCGTTTTCGGAGCGTTGGTGCAACTGGCTGAACAGGGTGGCCAGCGTTGGGTCCTGGATGACGCTGGCCTTGAAGTGCGGCATACCATGCCGACCCAGCTCCAGTTCCTCCAGCACACCGGTGACCCGTTCATGCTCGGGGTAGAAGCCGCGGTAGCGCCAGCCCGCCTCGTGGGCGGTGGCTCCGGTGTGCAGCTCGTCCGGGTTGATCAGCACCATGCTGCCCACCGGCGCCAGGTGCTCGCTGCCGCGATGCCAGAAGCGCTGGGCGCCGGACTCGATCACGGTGAACACGTAGCCTTCGTGTACATGCGGGGCGAAACGTTGCTGGAAATACCGCGCGTGCAGCATTTCCACATCGCCCAGCGCCGGGGCCTGCCAGAGGTGGGTCTGTTCGCGCAGGGGCGTGTTCATGCCAGCCAACTGCGCAGGAGGAAGAAGATCGCCATGCTGGCCAGCATGCTCAGCAATACGCTGCGGGTCAACAACACCAGAGCGATCGCCACCAGCGACCCCAGCAGGTACGGGTTGGCCAGGCTCAGGTCGAGCTGGTGGCCGGGCAGGAAGATGATCGGCCCACAGATGGCCGTCAGCATGCCTGGCACGGCGAAGCCCAGGAACTGCCGGGCATTGGAGCTCAGGCGCAAGGGCAGGCGCGGTTCGAGGAAGGCGTAGCGGTTGAGAAATACCACCAGGCCCATGGCGAAGATCAGCAACCAGGTCATGGGCGGCCTGCTCCGAGCTTCTGGCAGGCGAAGCCGGCGCTCATGCCCAGCAGGCCCGCGACCACCAGGGCAGTTTCCCAGTGCCAGTAGCTGAACAGCACCGAACAGAACAGTGACACGGCCACGCACACCACGGTGGGCAGGTTGCGTACCAGGGGCGCGATCAGTGCGACGAAGGTGGCGACGATGGAAAAATCCAGGCCCAGCTGATCCAGATGCGGGATGTTCTGGCCAAGCAGGATGCCGGCGAGCGTGAACAGGTTCCAGGCCACATAGAACGTCAGCCCGACCCCCAAGGCATACCAACGGTTGAACTGTTGTTGGTCATAGCGGCTGGTCAGGGCGAAGAACTCATCGGTCAACAAAAAGCCCAGCCCCAGGCGCCAGCGCAGCGGCTGGTTGGAAAGCACCGGGCGCATGGACAGGCCATAGAGCAGGTGTTGGGAGGTCAGCAGCAAGGTGGTGAGCAGGATCGAGAACAGGTTCGCACCGCCCTTGAGCATGCCGATCGCCACCAATTGCGCGGCGCCGGCGAAGACGATGGCAGACAGCCCTTGGCCCTCCCAGGCGCTGAGGTTGGCTTCGATGGCCATGGAGCCGGCCAGCAGGCCCCAGGGGGCGACGGCCAGGGACAGCGGTAGGATGGCAAGGGCGCCGTGGAGAAAGGCTTGACGGGCTACGGGTGGGTTGCAGGGCATGATGGTGACTATGAATCGACAGGGATAACCAGCATGCCAGAGGACGAGAGGGGAGGCTTGAACGTTCTTGCTACCCCTGGGCCATTCGATCAGCGATGGCTGGTCAGGCGCTGTTGGGCAGCCGCACAACCGTTGATCTCGACGGCCTTTTGCAACAACAGCTGCCGACGCTGCGGGTCAAGCTCGCCGAGCAGGCGGTACACCTCGGCCTGGTAGTCACGCTGACGCCCCCATTGCATCTCCAGGCCTTGCGGCTGGCTGCGGTTGCAAGCCAGGCGAACGGCAGGCTGCGGGTAGTAGGGCGCATACAGGGTGGCCATACCGGGGATCGCCTCCAGTGCCTGGCGGTACGCAGGGCTGGCATTGTACGGCGGGCACCAGGTGGCGATTGCCGGGGCTGGCGGGGCGAAGCCCTGTTGCAGGCTGGCCTCCAGCAGAGGACAGGCGGCGTCCGGGATCTGCGTGGCGGGCAGGTAAGTCATGTAGTACAAGGCCAGGCGGTACTGGGCTACCGGGTGGCCAAGTGCCACTGATTTTTTCAGCAAGGCGACAGCCGTGGGCAGGGTACGGGCCAGGGCCTGGCCTTGGCGGCTGAGCTCCGGGTCGCCGCCTATGGCAGTGCGCAGCGGGCTGGGGGCATCGTCCTGGCTGTCGGCCTGTTCGAGCAGGGGCAGGGCCTGGCGATAGAGCAGGTCGGCGTGTGGGTCGATCTGCACGTCCAGTGCCTGGGCACTTTGCGCAAGCGCGGCCAGGAGCAATGGCGACAAGAAGACAGCACGATTCACGGGCGGGTCTCGCAGGCAGGTCGGCCAAGGCTGGCGACCAGGTACAGCGGGGCAGCTTCGATGGTCATGGCGTTACACACGTGCCTCAAGCGAATCAGGAGCGACAACGTCGTATTCTAGCCACCCCGAAGGGCAGTCTGAAAGAGCATTCCTGCTTTGTCAGACGAGCTTGATGGTCGTCGCCTTGCGATTGGCCTGTTTTTCCTGGGCCAGCCCGAGTTTCGCGGTGATCACCTTGGCCAGGGCATTGTTGCCCAGATCGTTGAAATGCAGGCGATCGACGAACAGCGCTTCGCTGAACACCGGGGAACTACTCAGCATGCAGTTCATGTCGTAGCAGGGCACGGATTCGGCCTGGGCCTTGATCCGACGGAAGAAAGCCATGTGCAGTTCGCTGTCGAACACGTCGGCCAGCAGCCGGTCGAAATTGGTCGGCTGTCGTTGCAGGGTATCGAGCATGCCTTGCTCGGCGGCGGGCAGGCTGTCGCGGCACCAGGGTAATAAAGGCTGCAGAATGAAGGTGAGGGTTGCATGGCCATCAGCCAGCAGGCGATCCCATTGCCGTAGGGTGCGGCCGATGGTCTCGGCCGCACGGGCCAGGCGCTTGTCGGGGGCAGACAGCGTCCAATTGGGTGGGGAAGGGTGGCGGCGAGGGGCCAGGGCCTGGCCCAGGCGCTGCCAGAGCGATGAGCTGCGAGGCGCTTCGGTGTGCTGCACGCCTTCGTTGAAACTGTTGAGCAGGCCCAGGTAGGACAATGCCTGTTCCTGGCCCTGTTCGCAGGCGAAGACTTCGTCCAAAGCCTCATGGGCCAGGGTATTCAGGCCGCTGAGCACCACCACATGGCCGATTTCGCCAAACCGATGCTGGTGAGTAAGAAACATCAACAGCTCCTGGGTAGCATTCAGCCCGCAGCCGGCCAGGCTCAGCCAGACCTCGCCGGTGAGTGCCGACAGGTAGGAGGCCACCGTGTGTTCGTCGGAACTGGCGCCGATGCCCAGTGTGGTGGAACCGCCCACCAACAAGTTGACCCGCTTCGTGCCATGGTGCTCGGCCACCGAAAAGCGCTTTTCGCCGCAGTGGCTGTAGCGCATGCCCAGGCTGTCGGTATTGATGGTGCCGGAGCGATAGCCGCGTTCATGCATGTACAGCGTGTGGGGCGCGCGGCGGCTGCCCAGCAACAGGAAGCGCTGGTAGTCCTGTTGCAGGGGAAGAGGGCTGCCCTGGACGTTCGTGGCGTGGTCGATCGGTCTCATGGGCGCTCCTTTGGCACTCCAGGCTCGGCAACGGCGCGGCTCAGATGGCGGCCAGTTCCTTGATGTTGTAGGCAAGGCCGGCAATGGCGATCAGCAGCAACGCAACGCCGGAGGCCAGGGTGATCAGGCGGTTGCTGCGCTGCGAGGCGATCTTGCCGATGGCGAAGATGTACAGGCTGAGCACGGCGAAATCGATGAGGATCCACAGCAGCGACAACACCACCATGCTCTTGCCGAAGGACTCGGTGATCTGGATGAACTGCGGGAAGAAGGAAATGAAGAAGATGATGTCCTTGGGGTTGGAAATACCCACCATGAAGCCCTGCAGCAAACCACCTCGCCCCGGTTGTTCGGGCGTATCCGCCGCTGTTTGCGCAGCGGGCGCCTGCAGCGCTTCGCGCAAGGTGGCGACGGCGATGTAGCCGATGAACAGGCACCCCAGCAGGCTCAGGCCGCTGAGCCAGGCCTTGTCGACTGCGGCGCTGGTCATGATGATCCAGGCGGCGGCACCGATGAGTACCAGGGAGGCCCAGTTGGTGCCCAGCGCGGTGAACAGGGCCTTGCGCGGGCCGGAGGCGGCTGCGGTGTTGACGACCAGCGCCACGACCGGGCCGGGCGTGGCGATCAGCAGCAGGACGGTGAGGGCATAGGTGGCGGCGAGTGCGGTATTCACGTTCAGTTCTCGATCAGGGTATCGGCTGTTGCATGGGCATGGAACGGGCAGCGCGCAGGGTTCAGCGAGCCGGGTTCCTGAAGCTGGTATTGACGCCATTCGAAGTTGTCGCCCTGGCCGAAGAAGCCCAGGGTATCCGGGACGATGCCATCGTTGTAGTGGCGTACCCGGTCGCGGATCCGCGAGCGAATGCGCCGCCCGCTTTCGGTGGCGGCGCTGGCCACCTCGTCGAAGCTTTCCCGGGGGTTGATGACGAAGGCGATGTGGTCGCCCAGGTTGCGGCTTTTCATCTGCCGGTGCGCAGGGAAGTTCATGTTGATGAACAACGGCATGTCGGCGAAGCAGAACGACCAGTTGGGGTCATGGGGATCCTGGGGTACCCCGGCGGGCCAGGGCAGCGGGTCGAGACGGTGCACATCCTGCAGCACCTGCCACGCCAGGG
This sequence comes from Pseudomonas sp. NY15356, assembly GCF_048068175.1. Taxonomy (NCBI): domain Bacteria; kingdom Pseudomonadati; phylum Pseudomonadota; class Gammaproteobacteria; order Pseudomonadales; family Pseudomonadaceae; genus Pseudomonas; species Pseudomonas sp. NY15356. The sequence continues at coordinate 38,311 of NZ_JBLUPW010000024.1, forward strand.
ACTGTTGCTCGGCCAAGGTGCTGCTGGCGTCAGTTTCGAGGAATGCCAGCAGTGGCATGCCGATGCGCTGTTTGAGCGGGATCGGCTCGAGCATACGGACATAGCCGGCCAGCCCTCGGGCGATGTCGGTGGCCCATTCGCCGGCCCGGGCGAAGACCACATGGCAAGTCGCGGTTGCTACCGCCTTGCGTCCGAACAGGCAAGGAAAATCGGGAGCGGCGAGGAAGGTACGAAATTGTTCGATGGCGGTATGCGTCCAATGTGGGTGATTCTGGATATGTTCGGCGGCCAGCTCTAGCGCATCCAGGCGATAGCAGTTTCCATAACCCGTAAACATGTATTCCCCAGGTATTTCAATGAAATTGACCGCGAGTTCTACGCGGTTTCCTATGAATATTTATTGTTTAAGAGCATTTTCGAAGAACCCACCAAGGTTGTAAAACGGGTGGTGCTATGACCTACTATTAGTCTCACTCATACTTTGGATGGCTCGATGTCGGAACGGATCCCCGCACTTCATGCCCTGCGCGCTTTCGAGGTCGCCTCACGCTACGGCTCCTTCACCCGGGCGGCCGAGGAGCTGTCCTTGACCCAGGGTGCTGTCAGTCATCACGTCAAGACCCTTGAAGCCCTGTTCGGTTGTGACCTGTTCGAACGTCGCGGCCCCAAGCTGCGCCTCACCGAGCACGGTCGATTGCTGGCCCAGGAGCTCAAGGTCGGCTTCAAGATCATCGAGAATGCCTGTTCATTGCTGCGCCAGGACCGCTACGGCCTGCGCCTGAAGGCACCTTCTACATTGACGGTTCGCTGGCTGCTCCGGGCGCTGGACGGTTTCAAGAAGGTCGACAACAGCTGTAGCGTGCAGTTGTCGAGCGTGTGGATGGACATCGACACGGTGGATTTCTATTCCGAGCCCTACGACTGTGCCATCCTGCTGGGCAATGGCCGTTTCCCGGCCGATGTCGAGGGGCTCAAGCTGTTCGATGAGTGGTTGATTCCGGTGTGCCACCCCGATTACCTGCAGGATCAAGTGTCGGATCTCTCTGTGCTCGAGCGCTGCGAACTGCTGCATCCCTCGCCGGACCGTCGCGACTGGCGCCGCTGGCTGGCACGGATGGACGCGCTGGAAATCAGCATCGACCAGGGCCAGGTGTTCGATACGCTCGACCAGGGCATTTCCGCAGCCCAGCAAGGCCTGGGCATCTCGGTGGTCGACCTGGTGCTGGCCAGTGCCGACCTGGCCGCCGGCCGCCTGGTGACACCCTTCAAGCATGCCGTGGCCACAGGCGACGGTTACTACATGACCTGGCTCAAGGCCAGCCCCAAGGCACGCCAGATGCAGCGTCTGCGTGATTTCCTGCTTGGCCAGGTACCGCCGTTGGCCTACAAGGACATCGACTACCTCTATGGGTGATGCCCGCCCCCGCAACGAGGCCCATGGGGTCGAACAGGCCATCCCCATACAGCGGTAGAATGCACCTTCACTCAACGAAAAAACGATTCGAGGTCGACGCGGTGGAGTTGCAGCAGGGCTTTGTCCTCACCCGACACTGGCACGATACGCCCGAGGGCACCTGCGTGGAGTTCTGGCTCGCCACCGACCAAGGGCCGCGCCAGCTGCGCTTGGCGCCGCAGGTCTCGGTGGCCTTCATCCCGGCAGAGCAGGCTGCGCGTGCACAGGCACTGGTGGGCGCCGAGCCGGGTGTCGAGTTGCGCCCGCTGGGCCTGCGCGATTTCGAGCAGCGCCCCGTGCTGGGCCTGTATTGCCGCCAGCACCGTCAGCTGATCCAGCTCGAACAGCGCTTGCGGGCTGCGGGCATCGACGTCTTCGAAGCGGACATCCGGCCCCCGGAGCGCTACCTGATGGAGCGGTTCATCACCGCCCCGGTGCAGTTCAGCGGCCAGGCCGATGCCCAGGGCGTGCTCTGCAATGCCCAGCTCAAACCCTTGCCGGACTACCGCCCCACGTTGCGTCTGGTGTCGCTGGACATCGAAACCAGCGAGCGCGGCGAGCTCTACAGCATCGCCCTTGAAGGCTGCGGCCAGCGCCAGGTCTACATGCTAGGGCCGGCCAATGGCGATGCCGGCGCAGTGGATTTCGACCTGCAGTACTGCGACGACCGCGCCCAGTTGCTCGAATGCCTCAACCGCTGGCTGGCCCGCTATGACCCCGATGCAATCATCGGCTGGAGCCTGGTGCAGTTCGACCTGCGCCTGCTGCACGAGCTCGCCACGCAACTGAAGGTGCCGCTGGCATTGGGGCGTAACGGCGCGCCACTGGCCCTGCGCGCCCACGGCAGCCGCAGCCATGTATTCGCCGATGCCCCGGGCCGCTTGCTGATCGACGGCATCGAGGCGCTGCGCTCGGCCACCTGGAGCTTCCCCTCGTTCAGCCTGGAAAGCGTCGCCCAAACGTTGCTGGGCGAGGGCAAGGCCATCGACACGCCCTACCAGCGCATGGACGAAATCAACCGCATGTTCGCCGAGGACAAGCCGGCCCTGGCCCGCTACAACCTCAAGGACTGCGAACTGGTGACGCGGATCTTCGCCCATACGAAGCTGCTGGAATTCCTCCTCGAGCGTTCGACTGTCACGGGCCTTGCAGTGGACCGCAGCGGGGGATCGGTAGCCGCGTTCTGCCACCTGTACATCCCGCCGATGCACCGCTTGGGGTACGTCGCGCCCAACCTGGGCAGCAGGCCCGACGAAGCCAGCCCCGGTGGCTTCGTCATGGACTCGCGCCCAGGCCTGTACGACTCGGTACTGGTGCTCGACTACAAGAGCCTGTATCCCTCGATCATCCGCACCTTCCTGATCGACCCGGTGGGGCTGGTGGAAGGGCTGGGCCAACCGGATGATGCCCATTCGGTCGAAGGTTTTCGCGGTGCCCGGTTCTCCCGTACCCGGCACGGCCTGCCGGCGATCGTCGAGCGGGTCTGGCAGGGGAGGGAGGCGGCCAAGCGCGCGGGCAACGTGCCCTTGGCCCAGGCCCTGAAAATCATCATGAACGCCTTCTACGGCGTGCTTGGCTCCAGTGGCTGCCGTTTCTTCGACCCGCGCCTGGCCTCGTCGATCACGATGCGTGGGCATCAGATCATGCGCCAGACCCGGCAGTTGATCGAAGCCCAGGGCTACGACGTGATCTATGGCGATACCGACTCCACCTTCGTCTGGCTCAAGGGGGCCCATGACGAGGCATCGGCGGCACGCATCGGCCACGCGCTGGTCGCCCAGGTCAACCAGTGGTGGCGCGAGCACCTGGAGGCCAGCCTGGGCCTGCACAGTGCGCTGGAATTGCAGTTCGAAACCCATTACCGACGCTTCTTGATGCCCACCATCCGCGGTACGGAAGAAGGCAGCAAGAAACGCTATGCCGGCCTGGTGCAGCGCGCCGATGGGCACGAAGACGTGGTCTACAAGGGCCTGGAGTCGGTGCGCACCGACTGGTCGCCCCTGGCCCGGGAATTCCAGCAGCAGCTGTATGGGCGGATCTTCCGTGGCCAGCCCTACCGCGACTACGTGCGCGACTATGTGCGGCGTACCCTGGCCGGGGAGCAGGATGCGCTGCTGGTGTACCGCAAGCGCCTACGCAGGCCTTTGCGCGACTACCAGCGCAATGTGCCGCCCCACGTACGTGCTGCGCGGCTGGCCGATGAATACAACCTGCGCCTGGGCCGGCCGTTGCAATACCAGAATGGTGGCTGGATCAGCTACGTGATGACCACCTCCGGCCCGGAGCCGTTGGAAAACCGGCAGTCGCCGATCGACCATGAGCACTACCTGTCACGTCAGTTGCAGCCCGTGGCCGATGCCATCCTGCCGTTCGTGGGCGATGAATTCAACGCCCTGACCGATCGCCAGTTGTTGCTCTTCTGAACCTGGTGGTAGCTATCTAGGGGCTACCTGTCTCCTTGAGCTCATAGCCTCATGGCTTTGCTCCCGGGAGACATGACTATGGACAGCAGCGACAACGTTGCCGACACCGATGCGAAGCTGACCCGACTCGAACAGGCCATTCAGGACAGTCTCATCGGGCAATGCTTGCCAGGCTGGATTCGCCAGGCCACGGCCGGACAATTGACCGCCCTCGGCCAGGCGTTGGGCGAAAGCCTGCGGCTGCGCCATCAGGTCGATAGGATGCTCAAACGGATCGAGCCGCTGGACCGGTTCGTCCTGTCGCGCCTGGAAACCGCATTGCACCAGCGCTACCGGGCGAAGTTCGACGTCAGGCAGTGGAGGTTCATCCGGGGTATCGCCCAACCGGTGATCAATACGCAGCCTGTGGGTGCTCACTTGACGACATGGGACTACAAGGACATGCCGTTGTTGGAGGCGGCGCTTCGCAACTTCACCCAGGACGAGGCCCTGCCAGGTACCCAGGCTCCAGGCAACCGCTTGGCCCACCCCCGCGCTGGCAAGCTGAAGCCTCCTTCGGCGATCGAGTTTGCCGGTTTGTGCCGTGAACTGGACCTCGGAGCTGAGTACCAACGGCATCTCGCGCAGGTGCTGGCAGCGCAGGCAGCCGATGCCGAGGGCGACGGCGCCTGGCTGCTGGCGCAATCGTCGCGCCAGGACATGCTGGTCGAAGCCTACCAGGCCAGGCTCCAGGGGCATGTGACGGAGCAGGAGCTGGAGTTAATCGTCGGGCTCTGCCGACATGGTAAGCCTGGGCTTTTGCAGGGGCATCGAGTGGTCGCCAAGCAACTGAGCCTGCTGGGGTGCCCGCTGGAGCGGATCCTGGTGCTGGATGTGATCGAGCAGGGCGTGATTCGCGACACCACCCGGCGCGTCCTGCTGAATGTCCCGGAAGACCCGAACGGCGCCTGGACTGCTTTTCCAAGCCTGCGTCATGCCGCCAACGAATTGGGCCGGCGCCTGCGCACGACGGACTACCAGGCGTTCTTCGCCCGTTTCGTGCGCCAGCGCCATAGCCAGGCCTTCTACGCAACCGTGACTCCCGGCTACCGAGACCTGCCGGTCTGGGCCAACCTGGACCTGCAGGAGCACATGAGCGCCTACCCGTTGCCGTTGTTCGACAACCTGGCACGCTTGGGCATCGAGAAGATCAAGGACGACGCAGCCGTGATCGCCACGCCGGTGGCGCAGCTGGACCTGGCCCTGCAGCGAGCGCACGACGAGCGATTGATCGTCGGCGGGTGGTTCCTGGTCGGGCTGGCTGGGCTGTTCGTGCCCGCGCTGGGGGCGCTGTTGCTGGCCAGCACGGCCTGGGAGTTGCTGGAGGACGTTGTCCTGGGGGTCGAAGCCTGGCGTGAAGGTGATGACGCCCTGGCGCTGGACCACATCATGAACGTGGCCAAGGACGTGGTGTTGATCGGCGCCACCACTGCAGCACTGGGCGCGGCCAGTCGGGCCTGGGCGCGGTCGAGCAGGGTCGACAGCCTGGTTCCGGCGTACTTGGAGAACGGTACCGTCAAGTTCTGGGACCATGACCTTGCACCGTTTCGCAGCCCACCGCCGCCGCCAGACGCTGCCCGTGACCCACAGGGGGTGTACCGCCTCGGGGAGTGGGCCTGGGTTGAGATGGATGGGTACTACTATTCGGTGCAGCGTACCGTCGAGGGTCAATGGTGCCTGCGCCCTCGCCAGGGCCATGCGCCCTTGTTGGCGCACAACGGCGCCGGGGCCTGGCGCCTGAGTTCGGAGCAGCCTGCCCTATGGTCGGATGCGCATGGCCTGTTCCGCCGTTTCGGCGGTCGGTTCCGTGAGCTGGACGACGAGCAGATCGACCAGCTGATGCTCATCCACGCGATCGATGGCGACTACCTGCGCGGCTTGCATGTCAGGGGGTTGGCCCCGGACGCCGAGTTGGCGGACAGTGTCCTGCGTGTGCGCCTGGACCTGCGTATTCGCGTGGTGATCGGCCAACTGCGCTCCGGTGAGCCGGTGTCGGACCAGGGCGTGTTGCAGCATGCCAGGCAGCTTCCTGGTGCGAACGGCTTGTCGGACCAGGCACTTGCTGAGCGGGCGTGGGACGATCGTAGGCTATTGCTTGAGCGCCTGTACGACAGTGCCCAAGACAGCGATACCGCCGATACCCGTGCGTTGCGCAAGGTATTCCCCAGCTTGCACCGACGCGCCGCACAGGCTGTGATCGAGCAAGCTTGTGCTGTGGATCGTGAGCGGCTGCTGAACAGTGGACGCGTCTCCTTGCGCCTGTCTGAAGCCGCACGGGCTCGCATGCTACGGGTGCGGGCGGTGCGGGTGTTCGAAGCCTTCCACCTCGATACGCCCCAGAATGCCGACCTGGCCCGAGTGGTGTTGGGCATGCTCGAACATTTGCCCGGCGCCGCCAAGGGGATACGCTGGCGGCTGTTCGAAAGCTATTCGAACGGGCCTTTGCTGTTCAGCGTGCCGCAGGGCGAGACTGCCTTCGACCTGGTTCATGTGCATGGCAGGTTCATCCTGCTCGATGCCCAAGGGCAGGTGCAAGGTGAAACCGGCGAGCTGTTCGAGGTGATGGCCCAGGCGTATCGGGTCGACCAACGCGATGCCATGGGCATCCATGATCCGTTCGATCACAACCTGCGGGTACTGTTGGCGCGCCAGGCCCTCCAACGGCGCGAACAAACCCTGCGCCTGCTGGGCGTGTCGCGCTCGAGCATCGAGATGCGTGCCCCCTTGCGTCAGGTTGATGGGCGCCTTGGCTACCCGTTGGGGGGAAGGCGGCCTCGCCATGTTGGCCAAGGGCTGGTGCCCTGGACCTTGCAGATGGAACTGCGGCGGGTCTACCCCGGTTACACCGAAGAGCAGATCACCACCTGGGCGCTGGACCTGCAACGGGCGGGAAGGGACCTGGTGGTCGAACTTGGGGCGCTGCGCGAGCAGTTGCGAACCTTGCAGCGATCCCTGGCGGAGTGGGTGGACACCGCCAGGGACCGCCGCACCCGGTCGGACCGGCGAGCCATCATGGCGCAGTTGCTGGCGTGCTGGCAGCGGATCGGCGATGGCCTGCCAATGGCCGTGCAGGCCACCGAGGCCAGGCTGGTACTGAACAACCGCCAACCCGGCCACCTGCCGGAGCTGCCCGAGCGCAGTTTCTCCCACGTGATCGAGCTGTCGATCATCGGCATGGGCCTGGAGCGTGTACCGGCGGGTTTCCTGCAGGCTTTCCCACGTCTGGGCATCCTGCAGATCGCCAACAACCAGCTCAACCGCCTGCCGCCGCGGCTGGGGCAGATGCCGCAACTGCGAGAGCTGGACCTGTACGGCAACCAGATCGCGCTCGATGCCGGGCAGGCCGCGGAGTTGTCACGGTGTACCTACCTTGAATGCATCAACCTGTCGTATAACCCGCTGGGCCGTACGTTCTCGTTGGTGGGCTTCGAGCGGCTGCACAGGCTGTTGATGCGCCATACCCAGATCACCCAGTTGCCGCCCGGGTTGCTCGAATGCCAGGCCCTGGAGCATGCCGACCTGAGCGATAACCGCATCGTCCAGTTGCCCCAGGCGCTCTACCAGGCGCCGCTCTGGCTACGCCATCGGCTGCGGCTGGCCGGCAACCCCCTGGCCCAGGCCGATGCCGTGGCCCTGAGGGAACAGGCCCAAGACCTCGAACAGCAAAACATCCATGCACGGCGCTGGCGCGATGCGGCCCCGCCGCGGCATCGGGACGAACTGCTCCAGACATGGTGCGTGATCGATGCAATGGAGGGGTCGCAAGGCGTCATGGAACTGCTGCGACGGCTGTTGGACACGCAGGCGTTTCGAACCCAGCCACAGCAGTTGGCCATACGGGTGTCCAACCTCTTGCGTGGCCTGCGGGACGACGCCGCATTGCGTGAAGAGCTGTTCGCCCACGCCGACGATGCCCTGACCTGCCAGGACAGCGTGCTCTGGCGCTTTATCAACCTGGAGGTGCGGGTGATGGCCGCGCGCACACGTGCACAGACGCCACCGGCCCGTCAACAGGACGCCCTGCTGCGCCTGGGGCGCCAGTTGTGGCGGATGGACCAGGTCACGACACGGGTCAATCATTACATACATGCTCTCGACGCGGCGCGTACGCCAGCCGATCCCATCGAGGTGGAGCTGGGCTATTACCTTGCCCTGCGGGGGCCTTTGGACCTGCCGGTGCACGACAGCGAAATGGAATACCCATGGAGCTCACGTATCGATCCCTCGCAGGTCGAGCGAATCCGCAGCGCGGTACTGGCAGGCGAAGAGCACCAGGTCCTGACCGATTGGATGGTGGACCAGACGTTCTGGCAGGAACACCTGGCGCAAGCGCACCAGGAGGCGTTCAGCACGCTCAACGCGCCTCATCATGAACGCCTGGAGCGCTTGATCGCCCGTCTGGAGGCGGCCCAGGCCCGCGAGGACGTGTCACCCACTGACCGGCAGGCCCTGGTGGAGCAGATCGAGGCGAAGATCCGTCGTGCGCACCAGCTCCAGAAGGCAGATGAGCGCTACCTGATGCGTCGCTTGACCAGCGAAGCGCTGGAGGCGGCTTGCGAGCACACTGCAATCGACGTTCGGTGATACATGTGAGGCATAGTTATCTAGTGCCCAGGGCGCGCTTGCGCTGCCTACGCTGGCGTCTCCATTTCACAGAGACGAATGCACCATGGACGCGCGTGAGCCAGATCGCCCCTCGACTGACAAGAACCATGACCAGGCGCATCAGGACGGGATCATCGCCAAGCGATTGCCCGCCTGGTTGCGCTTGGCCCCGGCCGATCAACTCGAGGTGCTCAAGGATGCGATGACACTGAACCTGTACCACCAGGAGCGTGCGCAGGCACGGCTTGGGCAGCTTCAACACATCGACGCCTTCGCCGTGAGCAAGCTGGAGACGGCCTTGAAGGTCAAGTTCAACGCCGATTACCCGGCCCGCCAGTGGCAGTTTCGCTTGGGCTATTGGGAGCCGGTGATCGGCAGCCAGCCCGTAGGCAGCCACCTGAGCGAGGCGCGTTATGAGCGGGTGTCCCTGGTCGAGGCAGCGCTACGCAACTTCACCGAGGCCGAGGCCAAACCCGTGGAGGCCCCTGCGCAAGGCGGTGTATTGGCCAGGCTCCAACAGGCCTTGGCGAATCTGTTCAGCAGCGATGGCAAGACCGATTTGCAGGCGCCGGGCAACGGCCTGGTCGACCCGGCAGGCAAGGCCCAGGCCACGCCGACGCCCCAGGCATTCGCAGCCCTGTGCCGTGACCTGGACCTGGGCGGCCAGTATCAGCGGCACCTCGATGAGGTATTGCAGCCAAGCAAGGAGGAGCCCGTGGCTGCCGCCACGCTGCTGGCTCGTGCGCAGCGCTACGCCATGCTGGTCGATGCCTGTGTGGCCCATATGCAAGGCGTGTTGTCCGATACCGAATACCAGTTTCTGGTCGCTCTGTGCCTGTTGCGCAGGCCCAGGCAGCTCGATGGCAAACCGTTCAAGGCCCGCCGCCTGCATCTGTTGGGCATTGACCTGGAACAGATCGTGGTGATCGAAGTGTTCGATCGAGGGGCTGTCTATAACACTGTCAACCGGGTGCTGGTGTATATCCCCGCAGACCCGCAGGGTGCCTGGGGCTCGTACAAAGACCTGCGCCATTTCGCCAATGCCCTGGGCAAACGCCTGCGCACGCCGACCTACCAGCGCGCCTTTGCCCGCTTCGTGCGCCGACGCGATAGCCATGATTTCTTCCACGCCGTCATCACGGGCTACCGCGGCGTGTCGGACCTGGCCAACATCGATCTGGGCGAACGTCTGCGGGACTACCCTGCGGAGCTGTTCGCCAGCCTCGGGCAGGGCCGGGTTGAGCAGCTCAAGGATGATGCCAGCCTGATCGCGGTGCCGACCGCGCAGCTCGATCGCGAGATCCAGCGCAAGCATGAGCTGCGGCTGAAGGCCGAAGGCTGGGCGCTGTTGACCCTCGCAGGCTTGTTCGTACCGGGCATCGGCATTGGATTGCTGGCCGCCAGTACCTGGGCACTGCTGGGGGAGGCCTATCATGGCATCGAAGCCTGGCGCCAAGGCGAAAGCAGCGATGCCCTCGACCATTTGCTGAATGTCGCCACCGACCTTGCTGTGCTCGGTGCCTCCGCGGCTGGTGTGGGCCTGGCACAGCGGGCCTGGTCGCGCTCGACCTTGGTAGACAGCATGCTGCCGGCGCTGCTCGAGGACGGCTCGGTGAAGCTGTGGAAAGAAGATGTTTCGTCGTTTAGCAGTGCCTCGCCACCGCCGACAGCGCTGGGTGACGCTGCCGGCATCCAGCGCCTGGAGGGGCAATCCTGGGTCCAGATGCAAGGCCAGTACTTTCCAGTCGTGCAGCGTGTCGACGACGGCCAGTGGCAGCTTCTGCCACAGGAAGGCCACGGCCCCTTGTTGCGCGATAACGGTGCGGGCGCCTGGCGGCTCTGGACGGAGCAGCCGGTTCAATGGGCGGGTAGCCATTACCTGTTCCGACGCCTGGGCGGGCGCTTCGCCGAACTGGACGATGAGCAGATCGACCAGGTCTTGAGTTTCCATGGCCTGGGGGAGGACGAGCTGCGTGCTTGGCATGTGTACGGCCAGGTACCGGAAGCGGAGGTCGTGGACAGCGTGGAGCGTATCCAGCTGGACCAGCGCATCCGTACCTTGATCGGGCAATTGCGTGCTGGCCAACCCGTGACGGATATGCCGTTGCTGCAGCAGGCCAGGCGACTGCCGGGAGCTGGCGATATCGACGATCTGGCATTGGCGCAACGGGTCGCCGACCAGCGCCGGGCGCTGCTGCAGCAGTTCCAGGATACGCTTCACGCGCCCGACAGCGTGCAGGTCGCGGCCTTGCGCCGAATGTTCCCCAGGCTGCACCCGCGCAGCGCACAGGCGTTACTGGATACGGCGAGCGCCGCTGACCGTCAGCGTCTGGAGGACAGCTCACGGGTGCCGTTGCACCTGGCCGAGGCAGCCAGGCGCCGCGTCCTGCGCATCCGTGTGGCACGGGCCTGTGAGGCTTTGTACCTAGATGTCCCACAGGATTCGGACCTGGCGCGCGTGGTTCTGGGCATGCTCGAACATCTTCCCGGTGGTACCGAGGGCATACGCTGGCGCTTGTTCGAACAGCGTGTGAATGGGCCCTTGCTGGCGCAAATGGAAGAGGGCGCCACAGCATTGGACCTGGTTCATGTCGATGGCCGGTTTTGCCGTTTCGACGCCGATGGCATGGCTGAGGGCGAGCCTGGCGAGTTGTTCGACGTGCTCGCCGCGGCCTATACACCGGCACAGCGCGCTGCCATGACAATCAATGAACCGATGGCCCATAACCTGCGGGTGATGATCGGCCGCCTGGCTGTATCCCGACGCGAAGAGCTGGCGCAACTGCTGGGCGACAATGGCCCTCGAGGCTGGTTCCAGCCTCCGCAGCGCCTGGCCGACGGTCGCATCGGCTACCCGCTCAGCGGGCGCGGGCCAAGGACGCAATCGTTGCGGGCCAGGCTGCGTAACCTGTACCCCAGCTACAACGATGCCCAGCTCACGCTCTGGCTGAACCAGCAGGCCGAACAGCCAGGTGGCATCGATACCGTCCTGACGCGGCTGGAGGCGGAATATCGCGTGCTGATTCGCGATTTGAACACATGGATTAGTAGTGCCCGAGATGACACAGAGGCGGAACAACGCCATTTCTTCGGCAAAGGGTTGCTCGATTGCTGGCAGCGCAGGTTGCCTGACCAACCGGACGAGCCGGAATTGATCGAGCATTATTGGTGGAGCCAGTCTGGTGCCGAGCCTCGCATATTGCCGGCATTGCCGGAGCAGGTGCGTTTGAGCCATGTCACCGCACTGTCCTTGCGAGGCATGTCCCTCGAAGCCGTGCCGGATGAGTTCCTGCAAGCTTTTCCCAACGTGAGATTGCTTGAGCTTTCGAGCAACAACCTGACCCGGCTACCCCTGCACCTGACCCAACTGCCGAATCTGAAATTCCTGGATCTCTACGGCAACCAGATCGCCTTGGACCCAGGGCAATCCACGATCCTGGCCAATTGTGAGTCGTTGGTTTACCTGAACCTTTCGCATAACCCGCTGGGGCGCACATTCTCGGTTCATGCGATGCCCGACCTGGTCGAGCTGCACCTGCGCAATACCAACCTGCGGGAGCTTCCGTACGGCGTTCTGGAGTGCCCGCAACTACGCACGCTCGATTTGTCCAACAACCAGATCACTACATTGCCGACCACTTTTTTCGACGCTCGCGTGTGGCGAGAAGGTGAGGTTCGCTTCAATGGCAACCCTTTCACCGAGGCGCAAACGCAGCGTTTCCGGGCCGCGTTGCAAGCCCCCAGGGCGCCTCAGGTGGCGCCGAATGATCCGGTCCCCGCACGCACGCGCTGGCTCGATGTCGTGGACAGTCAGGACCGCGATGAGCTGGCCAGCTTGTGGGCCTTGCTGGAAGCCGAGCCGCGGGCCGAGCCGTTTTTCCAGGTGCTCCAGGCGATGCTCGGGACTGCCGAGTTCCGCAGCCCGGTAGGCGCATCGAGCCTGGCGAGGCGGTTGCTCGACATGTTGGCCGGCATGTATGAGCATCCGGCCTTGCGTGATCTTCTGTTCAGTGCGGCTTCGGATTTCACCTGCGTGGACAGCGTTGCGTTGTGTTTCAGCGACCTTGAAGTGCGCCGGCTCGTCTGGCAGGCCGAACGCAGCGCGACCGGCCCTCAGCGGGGTATCGCCTTGCTCCGTCTCGGCAGGCAGTTATCGCGGCTGGATGCGCTCGACAGTTTTGCCAGGCAGGACCTAACGGAACGCCTGGCCGCAGGACAGGAACCGGACGAGATCGAGGTCGTGCTGGCCTACCGTCTGGCGTTGCGCATTGACCTGGACCTACCCATTCAGACCCATAGCATGCAGTTCGGCGAACTGGCCCAGGTAGGGCAGACGCAGATCGCTCGGGCGCGCGCCTGGGTGCTGGACGGGGAGCGTGAGCAAGACAGGCTTCGGGATTCGCTGGTTGCCCGCGATTTCTGGCGTACGTACCTGCGCAGCGCTCACGCCGAGGCATTCGCCGAGCTCGATGCCACCTACAGCCAGCGAATCGAACATTTGATGGCCGATCATCAAGTACCGGAGGCCGAGCGGTTGGCCAGGATCGCTGATCTCGGCGAGGCGCAACGCTTGGCCGAGAACGACAAGATCAAGGCGCTGACACGCCAAGCCCTGGAAACGGTGTTCGATGAGGCCTCCGTCCCTGTGCGATAGCGCTCTCGAGGCCGTTGTGGTGTCCGCTTTTCCCTTTGCACTGTGCAATGAGCCCAACAACGCCCGCTGGTACCGGGCGTTGTAGCACGCGTCATCGGGGTGGCTTTGGGCTATGCTCAGGTGGGAAGGGCCAGTTCCTCAGGTGCCATCGGCCCGTTCTGGAGGAAGCATGGAAACGACCAGTTACCTTTCGCCCGAGCCTGTATTCCATCAGCTGGTTTAGGCTCGCAGGTCGGATCTTTCTCCATGATCAGTAGTCTTTATCGAGAAAATAAGGAGATGCGCATGCTCGTCCGGTCACTCACCCTCGCCATCTTGCTCGCCATCGCTGGCCCGCTGTTCGCTGCCGACAGCGATGCGCCGCTGGCCAAGGAGCTGGGCAAGGCCAGGCCGTTGGTCATCATCGCGCCCAGTAGCGCCGACCCGACCCTGCGAGGGTTGACCGAGGCCCTCAAGGACCCGGCCACCCAAGCCGGGTTCAAGGAACGCAGCTTGGTCCTGTACAGCGTCGCCAACATGATGGGCAAACGCGAGGACAAGCACCTCGAGCAACAAACCACCATGGCCTTGATCCGCGAGCTCAAGCTCGGCGCCAGCAAAGGCACCAAGGTGATCCTGGTGGGCAAGGACGGTGAACGGCATGTGCTCAAGGACGACGACAGCGGTGAGAAACTGGACCCGCAAGTGATCTTCAAGGCCGTGGACGAGCTGCCAGCCAGTGAAAAGGCGGTGACTGCGCCGGAGCCTGTGGCGACCTCCAGCGAGGCCAAGCCCAAGGACAGCAAACCTGCCAAGCCCGCCAAGCCGGCGGCCCCACCGAAGCCGTTGGAGGATTGACGGCCGCCTGGCCTGGGTCCGCACGCCCAGGCCAGGTTTATGTATCGCACTGTATCAATCTCTCTGTTCGACCGATTCCCATACAAAACCCCGCCGTCACCGATACACCCTCGATACACCACCGCGATGAAATGGCTCCACTTCCCAACCACAGTGGAGCAACACCATGAAACAGTCGAAAAACACCCTTGGCCTGCTTGGCGCTGCCCTGATCGGTGGCATGGTCCTTGGCAACACCGCATTCGCAGCCGAACCCCTGACACAGGGCTACCAACTGGCCGCGGCCAAGGCAGCGGGCGAGGGCAAGTGTGGCGAAGGCAAATGCGGCGCCAGCGAAAAAGCCGGTAAGGGCGAAGGCAAGTGCGGTGAGGGCAAATGCGGCGGTGGCGCAAAAGCCACCAAGGCCGAAGGCAAGTGCGGCGAAGGCAAGTGTGGCGGCGATGGCAAGGTCCATGGTTGACCGACCAACGCTTGATTGAGTTGCAGCAAGGCTTGTGCGCATTGGCGAGAAGCCTTGCTGCCGGCCCACGGACAGGTCGAGACCTGTTCGTTCGGGCCGCACACGACCAGGAGCCTCGAACTTATGAGCGACACTTCTTTACAGGCCGGGCTGGGCCTGCGCCGTGGTCTGCTACCCCAATTACTGGCGATGGAGCAGGGGGCGGTCGATTTTCTCGAATGCGCGCCGGAAAACTGGATCGGCGTCGGCGGCGCCTATGGTCAGGGCCTGGACCGCCTGGCCGAACGCTTTGCCATCGCCTGTCATGGCCTGTCGTTGTCCCTGGGCGGCAGCCTGCCGCTGGACCAGGATTTTCTGGCGCGCACGAAGCAGTTTCTCGAGCGTTACCAGGTGCGCCTGTACAGCGAGCACCTGAGCTACTGCAGCGACGATGGGCATCTTTACGACCTGATGCCGATTCCGTTCACCGATGAGGCTGTGCACCATGTCTCGGCACGCATTCGCCAGGCCCAGGACGTTCTGCAGCGGCGTATCGCCGTGGAGAACATCAGCTATTACGCCGCTCCCTATCAGGCCATGAGCGAGCTGGAGTTCATCCGTGCGGTGCTCGAAGAGGCCGATTGCGACCTGCTGCTGGATGTCAACAATGTCTATGTGAATGCCTGCAACCATGGCTACGACGCCACGCAGTTCCTCGGTGGCCTGCCCCCCGAACGGGTGGTGGGCATGCACGTGGCCGGCCACTACGATGAAGCGCCGGACCTGAAGGTCGATACCCATGGCGCACCGGTGAAGGATGCCGTGTGGTTGTTGTTCGCCCTGGCCGTCCAGCGCTTCGGTGTGCAGCCGACGGTGCTCGAGCGCGATTTCAACTACCCGCCGCTGGCTGAGCTGCTCGCCGAAACGGCGCGCATCCGCGCCCTGCAAGACGCCGTCAGGAGCGTTCACCATGGATGAAACCTTGCGCGCCCAACAACTGACCTTCGCCCGCCATCTGCGCGACCCTCACGCCAACCCGCCGCCGGGCATCGAGCAACGGCGCCTGCAGGTCTACCGGGAGCTGTTCTACAACACCGTGGAGGGATTATTGGCCGGCAGTTTCCCGGTCATGCGTGAAACGTTGGGCGAGGCGCGTTGGCATGCCAGGGTGCGTGGCTTCTATGCCAACTACCGCAGCCACACGCCGCTGTTCACCGAGGTCGCTGAAACCTTCATCGACTACCTGCAGGGCATCGAAGCCGATACGCCCTGGCAGCTGGAGCTGGCGCACTATGAGTGGATCGAAGCGCAGCTGTACCTGAGTGACGCCCGGGATGCGCCGCACAACCCCGAGGGCGATCTGCTCGACGAGGTCCCGTTGCTGTCATGCGTGGCCCGCGTGTTGGCCTACCGCTGGCCCGTGGAACAGATAGGCCCTGATTACCAACCCGATGAGCCGCCACAGGTACCTACCTTGTTGCTGGTGTATCGGGATGCTGCGTTCAAGGTCCGGTTCGCGCGCTTGACGCCCATGGCCTACCAGCTATTGATGGGGCTTGCCGGAACCGGCCGCGAGCGCCTGCAAGCGCTGGGGGACGCAGAGCTCCAACGTCAAGGGCTGGCATTGCTGGAGCGGCTACGAAAGCAAGGCGTGATCGTGGGCACTTGCACAGCGGCATGAGCACCGGCTGGAAATGGGTGCGCAAGCGAGTCACGGAACATCCCTGGACAGCGTGGTGGCAGGGCTATTCTGTACAAAACAAGCAGTCGCTTCTACGGTCGATTGGACATGCCCCGCGATAGCCGGTCGTCAGTTGCATCGATTTGTTGCCTTGGCGCTCCGGTCAATCGTGGTAACCCCCCTCAGGTTGCGACGGTGAATGAATGGATGTGAACCCTGGCAAGGAAATGTCAACCCGCAGCCATGTGGTACGGCAACTGATCCTGGTGTTTTCCGGTGTCTTGCTGCTGGCTCTGGTGCTTGGCCTGGTCTCCCTTTATCGTCTCGCCGAGACCTTGGACCGGCGGGAGGTGGAACGAAGCCGGTTCTATGCAGTATCGGCCCTGACCCAGTTGCAAAAGAATGAGAGGAGCTTCCTGCTGACCCATGCCCACTGGCAGGCAGCCTACGACCATATGGCCGGGCCGGTCGACAGCCATTGGGCCTATGACGAGGACAACATCGGGGCCACGCTCTATACCGTCGATGGTTACGCCGGCGTCTATGTCCTGGATGACGACGGTACCCACTATGCCCTTGTCGATGGGCAACTGAGCGATGAAGACCTGGCGCGTCACAGCGACAATGCCGGGCGCGTTCTGCAGATGGCCCGCGCTGCCGACCAGACCGAGCAGGCCGCCTCGGGCTACCTGGTGTACCGTGGCCAGCCGGCGGTGTTCGCAGCCGCGGTGATCCGCCCGCCATCCCTGGCCCATTACCTGTCGCGCCCCACTGCGGTGCTGGTGTTCATCCGCGTGCTTTCGCCGGCTGTGCTCGAGTCGCTTGGTCGGTCGGTGGGGTTGTCCAGCTTTGCCCTCAGCGAGGTGGCCGACGAACGGCCTGGGCGCGGGTTTCTGCCGCTGGCGGGAAGCGGGCATGCATTGACCTGGGCAATTCCACAACCGGGTACCGAGCTGATCCATACAGTGATCCCACCTTTGGCCATTGCCTTGCTGCTGATCGCCCTGGCCGTGGCGCTGTTCGCCCGTCATGCGATCCGCGCCAGTGCCGGTATCGATCACAGTCACCGTCAGCTGGCCGCGTCCAAAGCGGCTCTTGAAACCAGCGAGGAGCGCTTCAAAGCGGTGGCTGAAGCGGCCTCGGACTGGATCTGGGAAACCGACGCACAACTACGCCTGACCTACCTTTCGGCCCGCTTCGCCGAACTCACCGGGCATGCCGTGCAGGCCTGGTTGCAGCGCCCGATCACCGAGCTGTTGTCCTGCGATACCAGCCATGTCGAGACGTGGCTGCATGGCCTGGCCGCCACCAGTGCGTCTGGCAGCTTGCGCTGCCAGTACAAGGATCACCTGGGCGAGCAGCGGATCTGCCGGATCGCCGCACGCGCCATCGTCGACCACGGCGTGTGCTCGGGTTTCAGGGGCACCTGCAGTGACATCACCGACGAAGTGGCCGCCCATGCGCAGATCCAGCACCTGTCGTTACACGATGCGCTCACCGGCCTGCCCAATCGCAACAAGCTGTTCCGCTTCCTCGAACAGGCCGGTCAGGGCCCGGAGACGCCCCAGGTGGCGCTGTTGATGCTCGACTTGGACAATTTCAAGCCGATCAACGACAGCCTTGGCCACCCAGCGGGCGATGCCGTGCTGATCGAGGTGGCCGCACGCCTCGGCCAGGTCACCCGCGACAGCGACCTGGTGGCGCGGCTGGGCGGCGATGAGTTCATTGTCGTGCTGGCCCGCCCGGGTGACCGTGACGACATGGACCGCTTCTGCCTGCGCGTGATCGAGGCGCTCAAACGGCCCATGCAAGTGGAAGGGCAGGCCGTGCAGATTGGGGTCAGCCTCGGCGTGGTGCTGTCGGCAGAATACCCCGGCACGCCGAGCGACCTGATCCGCTACGCCGACGTGGCCTTGTACAGCGCCAAGCAGGCCGGCAAGAATACCTGGCGCTACTTCTCGGCGCAGATGAACGCCGCGCTGATGGACAAGCGCATGCTCGAGGGCGAGTTGCGCGAGGGCATCCCGCGTGGGGAGCTGGTGCTGCATTTCCAGCCGCGCTTCAAGGTCGATGGCGCCACGGTGGCCTCGGTCGAGGCCTTGGTGCGCTGGCAGCACCCCCGGCTCGGGCTGTTGCGCCCGGACCGTTTCATTGCCCTGGCCGAGGAATCGGACCTGATCGTGCTGCTGGGCAACTGGGTATTGCGCGAAGCCTGTGCCAGGGCCCGGGATTGGCCGCAGCCGGTCATGGTCTCGGTGAACATGTCGCCGGCGCAGTTCAGCCGCAGCGACGTGGTTCGTGATGTCGGCGATGCGCTGCGGGCCACTGGTCTGCCGGCTCACCGGCTGGAGCTGGAGATCACCGAGAACGTCATGCTCAATGACGTCGAAGGTGCCCTGCACACCATGAACGCGCTCAAGGAACTGGGCGTGCGGCTGAACATGGATGATTTCGGTACCGGCTATTCGTCCCTCGGCTACCTGCGCACCTACCCATTCGACAGCATCAAGATCGACAAGCGTTTCGTACAGTCGCTGGGCAAGAGTGGCAGTGACCGGAGTGTGGTCCAGGCGATCATCAACCTGGGCAATGCCATGGGCATGACCGTGACCGCAGAAGGTGTCGAGACCGCCGAACAGTTGGCCCTGCTCAGCGATGACCAATGCCACGAGGTGCAGGGCTTTTTGCTCAGCAAACCGGTGGAAAACGAGGTGCTGGTGCGCATGATGGCCGAGCCCGCTCCCACAAGGCCCGCAGGTAGGCGCGGGCTTGCCGGCGATGGGGCACGACGTGGCCGTACAGGCTCAGCCCACTCGCAGCCATAGCGCCGAGGCATCGTCACTCATCTTGAAGCGCGGGTAGCGTAGGCAGGCAGCGTCGTCGTGCTCGATGCGCCTGAGTACCTGGGCGAGGGCGTCCAGGCCTTGGTCGAGCAACCGGGCCATGAACGTGTCGGGGGTACAGGCATCATAGGTGTCGAACAAGGCTGCGAAACCGTCGCTCATCAATACCAGGTCGTCGCCCCGGGCCACCGGGGCACGGGTATAGCGCGTGCCTGCCTTGGCCAGCAGCGCATCGACGCCGAGCACGGCCTTGGGCCGTTCACGGGCGATGCGCCGGTCCGCGATCACGGCCGGTGTGCGCACGCCATGGGCGCCGGTACCGGGCCCAAGGGCCCGAGCCTCGGCACGCTCGGCTTCACGATCCGGCTCGGGGGTCAGGAATGCGATGCCGCTGGCACTGCGGTGGAGCACCACGCAGTCGGCCAGGTGGGCACACACCAGCTCGTCGCCTTCCAGCGCCACGGCCGCGAAGGCGGCGCGGGGCAGCTCCCAGCCGGCGATCGGCTCGCGCTGACGGTCACGCGCATAGGCCCGGGCCAGGTCGTCGAACACCTGCTCGCACACCGACTGCAAGGGGCCCGTCGCCATGGCGAAGGCGCGCTGGGCCGATGCGGCGAGCCAGGCCGCGCCGCCGCGCTCGCCCAGCAGGCCTGGAGGACCAAGGTCGGTCGCTCCGTCGATGACCCAGGCGTGGCGGTCGGCGCAGCCGATACGATCATCGTTGGGCACGTCGGCTTTGCCGGCCAGGCTCAGGCTTTGAATCAGATCGAAATGCATGGTCCCTCGAACGTTTCGTGGTAGGGGAAAGTTTGTACGACCCGGACCACCGGCCCGAGGTTCGCTCGCCAGCCCAGGTCGAGGGGCTAGACTGCATCTGTCCAACATGATGGTGGAGAACGTCCATGAGCGCCAAGAACACGATCTGCCTCTGGTTCGATGACGATGCACTGGAGGCAGCGACTTTTTATGCAAGCACCTTTCCCGACAGCGCGGTCGGTGCTGTGCACCACGCGCCGGGGGACTACCCGTCAGGCAAGGCAGGCGATGTGATTACCGTGGAGTTCACGGTCGCCGGTGTCCCCTGTGTCGGGCTAAATGGAGGAAAGACCTTCACTCACAGCGAAGCCTTTTCCTTCCAGATCTGCACCGAGGACCAGGCCGAGACCGACCGCCTGTGGAGCGCAATCGTCGACAACGGTGGCCAGGAAAGTGTCTGCGGCTGGTGCAAGGACAAGTGGGGCATCTCCTGGCAGATCTCCCCACGCGTGCTGCTAGAAGCCATGGACAACCCCGACCGGGCGGCGGCCAGGCGGGCCTTCGAGGCCATGATGCAGATGGGCAAGATCGACGTGGCCCGGATCGAGGCGGCACTCAAGGGCACGGCATAGCCGACAGCGAACGGAGTATTGGCACGCAAGAAATCACCGGCTCCAGTGTTTAAGGCATTTCGTCAGCCAGTCGGTAAATCGACTGAGCGCAGCCAGGGGTACCTCGCGTCGTACATGAACACAGACTCAGCTGTGTGAAACTGACATGAGGTGAAAATCATGGCTAGCAATCAAGACGACCGTAAGAACCAAGGTGGCAGCGCACAGAACAACCCAGGCAATTTCGCCAATGATCGGGAGAAGGCGTCCGAAGCTGGCCGCAAGGGCGGCCAGGCTTCCGGTGGCAACTTCGCCAACGATCCGGAACGCGCAGCCGAAGCCGGCCACAAGGGGGGGCAGGTGTCTGGCGGTAACTTCAAGAACGATCCTGAGCGTGCCGCCGAGGCGGGCCACAAGGGTGGCCAGGTATCCGGTGGCAATTTCAAGAACGACCCCGAACGGGCCTCCGAGGCCGGTCGCAAAGGGGGGCAGGCTTCCGGTGGCAATTTCGCCAATGACCGTGAGCGTGCCTCCGAGGCCGGCCGTGTCGGTGGTCAGCACAGCCATGGCGGTGGTCGCAAGAGCGACGATGACAACCGCTGACCTGTGTTGAACCTTGCCAGGGCGCACCCGCGCCCTGGCTGCCTGACGAGGGATTGCCCATGTTCATGCACAACAAGCGACTGCAATATACGGTGCGCGTGGCGCAGCCCAACCCTGGCCTGGCTAACCTGCTGCTCGAGCAGTTTGGTGGCCCGCAGGGGGAACTGGCTGCTGCCATGCGTTATTTCACTCAGGCCGTCAGTGAGGATGACCCAGGGCGCAAGGACATGCTGTTCGACATCGCTACCGAGGAACTGAGCCACCTGGAGGTGATCGGTTCGATCGTGGTGATGCTCAACAAAGGGGCCAAGGGGCGCCTGGCCGAAGGCATCGAGCAGGAGGGTGAGCTGTACCGATCGCTGACCGGTGCCGGCAATGACTCCCATGTCACCAGCCTGTTGTATGGCGCCGGCGCGCCCCTGGTCAATTCCGGTGGCGTGCCCTGGAGCGCGGCCTACATCGACACCATTGGCGAGCCGACCGCGGACCTGCGTTCGAACATCGCCGCCGAGGCACGCGCCAAGATCGTCTACGAGCGGCTGATCAACCTGACCGACGACCCCGGTATCAAGGACGCGCTGGGCTTTCTGATGAGCCGTGAAATTGCTCACCAGCGCTCGTTCGAAAAGGCCTTGCACGCCATCCAACCCAACTTCCCGCAGGGCAAGTTGCCCGGTGATCCTGAGTTCAACAGAACCTTCTTCAATCTGTCCCAGGGGGGCGAAGTCCGGGGTGCCTGGAATGAAGGCCAGGACTGGATCTATGTCGATGAGCCGCAACCGGCGGTCGACGGTGGCGATGGCAGCGCCTCGGTGCAGCTCGACGAAGAATCGGCGCAGGCACTTGCGGCGCTCAAAGCCAGGACGGCTTGCGACCCTACGGCCCAGCCGCTGACTGCGGCGGAGCTTGGTCGGGTCAACGGCGATGACGACTAAGCGGCTTTCTTCAACCATGGACGCAACGCATCCGGGGCCGCATCGCGGCCCCGGATGCTGAGCGCTCGATCAATTCAACGCTTGGCCTCGGCATCCGGATCGGCCGAGCGTTCGAGAAACGCGCGGGTCACTTCCGGCAGGTGTTCCTTCAGCCATTCGGCCATGGCGATTTCTTCCTGGATGATCGACCGGCAGGCTTGCGCCGTGGCCGTGTCGCCCACCCTCTCAGCGGCCTCGATCAATACGGTGTACGAGGCGATCTCCAGGTTCTCGAACACATAGCCTGCCATCGCACCCTTGACCACCTCGTCGGTCATGGCCATGCCGCCTACCGCCTGGCCGAAGGCCATGAGCTTGCCGGCCAGGTCCTTCAGGGTGGAAGTGCTGCCTCCGAGGCGCTCGATACATTCCACCAGCAACCGCTGCTGGCCCTGGGTTTCCTCGATGTGCTTGACGATCCTGGCCTTGAGCGTGGGGTAGTGCTCCAGTCGCTCGGCCTGGGCCTTGAGCATGCTTTCGGCTTGCTGCTCCATGGCATGAGCGTCGCGTAGCCAATCGAGCAGGTTGTCTGTGGGCGTAGTCATACGGTACCTCCTTTTCCTGGGTTGGTAAGCGTGGGAGGACAGCGGCTCGAGCGAGGTCGATGCAACCGACAGGCGGGCCCGGATCGGCCGTTCGCACGGTCAATGGTCAAGCGGATTGAACCCCCCTTCATGGGCATGACTCCACCTAAGGCAAACCGTGTTTTCGAGCAACTGACGAGGTGCTGAATGAACGCAATCGAACTGTTGACCCATGACCATGAAACCGTGAAGAAGCTGCTCGCCGACCTGTCGACGACCACCGAGCGCGCGGTGAAGAAGCGCAGTGAGCTGCTGGCGCGGCTGGAGCAGGAGCTGCAGATCCATACCACCATCGAAGAAGAGATCTTCTATCCCGCCCTCAGGAAAGTCGGCGGCAAGGAAGACGAGAAAATGTACTACGAGGCCAAGGAAGAGCACCGCACCGTCGATTCGCTGGTGCTGCCCGACCTGCTGCAGACCCAGCCCGACACGGTGGAGTTCGCCGGCCGGGTCAAGGTCCTCAAGGAACTGCTCGAGCACCACATCGAGGAAGAAGAGAGCGAGATGTTCCCGCGGGCGCAGGAACTGTTCGACGAGGCCGCCCTCGATGAGCTTGGCCAGGCCATGCAGGCACAGAAAAAACTGCTCAAGGGCGAGCGCCGCGCCGCCTGACCCTGTATCCACGGTCGGCATCGCCCGGCCGTGGACTCCCTGCCGTGAACCTGCCGAGGTAACCGACCATGGCCCAGCACCTGTTTCTGATCAGCTACATCCTCGACAACCAGCCGGGCACCTGCGAAATGCGCAGCGATGACGAAACCGTCAGCGACGAGCAGGCGCGTAGCTACCTGCAAGGATTGCATCGGGCGGAGGCGTCGTCGTTCACCGACGTCCAGGTCCAGCGCATGGAGCACGACCATGAACCGGACACCTCGCCTGCGCATTACCAGCAACCCTGAACCCTTGCCGGGGCCGCTTTGCGGCCCATCGCGGGACAAGCCCGCTCCCACAGGGACCTCGCTCACCCATGGGCAACGGTAATCTTGTGGGAGCGGGCTTGCCCGCGATCAAGGGCGAAGCCCTTGCCATGCAATCACGTTTTCAACCATGGCACAGACGAAGATCACCTGTTCGGCTCCAGCAGGTATTCGACCAGGGTCGCCGCGCAAGCTTCGATACCTTCGTCGAGCACGATCTCGACGCCATGGGTGTTTTCCGTTGGGATCGCCAGGCAACCTGCCCGTGCCGCCACGCCCGAGCTCATCACCGCGCTGGCATCGGAGGCGAAGTCCACCAGCAGCGCAGCCTGGGCCTGGTAGCCGGCGCGCCGGGCGGCGCGCATCAGCGCACGGACCACCGACGGGGTGTAATAGCCTTTCTGGTCGCCCGTATTGACGATCGGATCCGCGCACAGGCGCGTGCCGTACTCCTCCAGCACCGGGCCGACTTCCAGGGCGATGGTGGTATCGCCCGGCAATCGCGACGCGGCGTACATGGCGCCGGCATTGGACTCTTCCTCGAAGGTGGTGCATACGAACCAGACATCCTGCGCCAGCGCGTCACGGCGGCTGCGCAGGATACGCGCAGCCGCGATGGCCGCAGCCAGCGGTGCTCGGTCGTCGAGAAAGTGCGCGGCCACGGCATCCGGCAAGCGATACGGCTGGCGCCAGTGGCGGCTGAACACGACCCGGGTGCCTGGGCGTACCCCGAGGCGGGCAAGCTCATCGACGGGTGTGCGCGTCACCACATGCACATCCTGCCACTGCACCGCACCCGAGGTCACATGCTGGCCGATGGCCGAGCCGCTGCTGGCATGCATCGAGCCATACGACAGCACGCCCGGCAGGAGCTGGTGGTCGCCGAGGATCTCCACCGGACACACACCGAAGCTGATCGGTTGTGCACCACCCAGTGCGGTGACTTCCAAGCTGCCGTCCTGCCTGACCCGCTTCACGATCATGGCGATCTCGTCCATGTGCGCCATGACCCGGATGCTGTCCTGCGCCTGGGCGGACGTTGCGGCGCGTAACAATCCCAGCACGTTGCCCGCCCGGTCGACCTGCACCTCATCGCAGCATTCGGCCAGGGCGGCTTGGCAGATCTGCCGGACTTCGTCTTCCTGTCCGCCGGGGCCGTAGGCCAGGAGCAGGGCATCGAGGAGCGTTCGGGTGGTCTGCATCGCGCTTCATCCTAAGGCGGGGGACGTTAAAAAAGCCCGTCCGAAGACGGGCCAAGACCTGATGTGGAGAGTCGAACCGACCCTACATGGCTTCTGAGTGGCAAACAGTGCGGATCCTCCGGTCTGTTTCGCAACCCGGCGACGAATGGTCGCCACGCCCTTGTTTCGAACGACAGCCGCAATCCAACTGGAGAGGCCGGGAAAGTTGCGCTAACTATCTAAAGGGCTGACTTCGCTTGCGAGGCCGATTCCAGGGCGCATGCCCCAGGGGAACACATGGAGTACAGATCGAGGCGAGAGGCCTCGCAGGAGAACACATGAAGATCACGGGAACCTTGAAATGGGCCTTGCTGGGCCTGACGTGCGGCGTGCTCAATGTCCAGGCCGCCGAAGCCAGGAAGGTCGATGTACTGCTGGTCGGTGGCGGCATCATGAGCTCGACCCTGGCGGTGTGGCTCAATGAGTTGGAGCCCGGCTGGTCCATGGAAATGGTCGAGCGCCTGGACAAGGTCGCCGAGGAGAGCTCCAACGGTTGGAACAACGCCGGTACCGGGCACTCGGCCCTGGCCGAGCTGAACTACACGCCGGAGAAGAACGGCAAGATCGACATCAGCAAGGCCATCGACATCAACGAGTCGTTCCAGATCACCCGGCAGTTTCTCGCCTGGCAGGTCAAGCAAGGGGTGTTGAACAACCCGCGCTCGTTCATCAACACCACACCGCACATGAGCTTCGTCTGGGGCGACGACAACATCCAGTTCCTGCGCAAACGCTACGAAGCGCTGCAGGCAAGCCCGCTGTTCAAGCCCATGCAGTATTCCGAAGACCCCGAGCAGATCCGCAAATGGGTGCCGCTGATGATGGAAGGGCGCGACCCCAACCAGAAGCTCGCGGTGACCTGGACGCCCATTGGCACCGACGTCAATTTCGGTGAGATCACCCGCCAATACGTCGGCTACCTGCAGGGCAGGCCGAACTTCGACCTGAAGCTGTCCACCGAAGTCGAGGACATCACCCGCAACGACGACGGCTCCTGGCACGTCGAGTACAAGAACCTTAAGGACGGCACCAAGGCCGCGACCGACGCCAAGTTCCTGTTCATCGGCGCCGGTGGTGCCGCGCTGCCGCTGCTGCAGAAGTCCGGCATCCCCGAGGCCAAGGACTACGCCGGCTTCCCGGTCGGTGGCTCGTTCCTGGTCACCGAGAACCCGGAGCTTGCCCAGCGCCACATGGCCAAGGCCTATGGTATTGCCGCCACCGGGGCACCACCGATGTCGGTGCCGCACCTGGATACCCGGGTACTCGACGGCAAGCGCATGATCCTGTTCGGTCCATTCGCCACCTTCTCCACGCGCTTTCTCAAGGAGGGTTCGCTGCTCGACCTGTTCGCCAGCATGTCGCTGCACAACACCTGGCCGATGGTGCGGGTGGGCGTGCGTGAATTCGACCTGGTGCAGTACCTGATCGGCCAGCTGATGCAGTCCGACGATGATCGCTTCGAAGCGTTGCAGACCTACTTCCCGCACGCCAAGAAGGAAGACTGGCGTCTTTGGCAGGCTGGCCAGCGCGTGCAGATCATCAAGCGGGACGACGAACTCGGTGGGGTGCTGAAGCTCGGTACCGAGGTGGTCATGGCCCAGGACGGCAGTATCGCCGGTCTACTGGGGGCCTCGCCGGGTGCTTCGACTGCGCCGCCGATCATGCTCGACCTGCTGCACAAGGTGTTCAAGGACAAGGCCGCCTCCGCGGCATGGCAAGAGAAGTTCCGGCAGATCATCCCGTCCTATGGCCTTCGCTTGAACGACCACCCCGACAAGCTCCAAGAGGAATGGGCCTATACCAACCGGATGCTGGAGTTGGCTCCACCGCAGCAGAGTGAAACCCAGGTGGCTGCGCCCTAGGGGCCAGCCATTGATTCAGCGCGCTCCCTGGGGCCCACGTCGAGGGCCCAGGGCAGGTCGCTGTTCGACACGGCGGCGGGTCGAGTGCGCCAGAACCTTCACAAGCCCTTTGCGACCGCCCGTAGCTGTTGTCGAAACCATTGGCGCAGCGGGTCGGCATGGGTGCGTTCATGCCAGATCTGCGTCACTTCGACACGGGGCATTGCCAGCGGTAACGGGTAGATCGTCAGCGTCGGATCCTGCTGGATGGCGTGTTCGGCGATCGAACGCAGGCACGTCAACAGAAGGTCGCTCCCGCTCACCAGGCGCGGCGGCGCCAGAAAACTGGAAAGCCCGGCGACCACCCGCCTGTTGTGGCCCAGGGTGCGCAAGGCGCGGTCCACCAGGCCATCGAGGTCGCCGGTAAGGGTGGTGAGCACATGCTCACAGGTCAGGAAGGCCTTCAGGTCCAGCCCTTCGACCAGATGTGGATTGCCCTTCGCTGCCAGTACCACGAAGTCATCGCTGAGCAATGCCTGCTGATGGAAGGTGTCGGGCAGGTCGGTGAAAAAACCGGCGATGGCCAGGTCGCAGGTGCCTTTTTCCAAGGCTTCTCGGGGCAGTTGGCCCCGGGTGTTGTGGGTCACCAGCGTGAGGTTCGGTGCCTGGCTGCGCAGCATCGGTAGCAGGCGTGGCAGCAGGGTCAATTCCATGTAGTCGGTGCTGTACAGGTGGATGCGGGCCGGTCGCAGGAGAAAGTCCATGCCATCGCTGCGCTCGTAGAACATTTCCAATTGCTCGACCAGCCGCTGCACGTGCGGCGCCAGCTCATGGGCACGAGGTGTGGGGGTGAGACCCCGGGGTGCCCGGACGAACAGCGGGTCGCCGAACTGATGGCGCAGCTTGTTCAGCTTGTGGCTCAGGGCCGGCTGGCTGAGGGCCATGCGTGCCGCAGCCAGGGACGCGTTGCGCTCCTGGTAGAGCACTTGGAAGACGAGCAAGAGGTTGAGGTCTTTGTTGGCGATATTCATATTTTGGATCGAAGAAATAAGTGCTTTCGAATTATCGAATCATAGCGCGGCGGGCTAGCATGGCCCCACTTTTCGATACCGTCCCCTTTTCGCCTGAGCAGGAGCTCGACCATGAACAAGACAACGACCGTAGCACTGGCCATTGCCGGTGCATTGCTGGCGGGAAACGCCACTGCCGCGAGCAAAGGCGAGGTGCTGGTACTGCTTTCGAGCGAAAACCAGCTACCACTCAAGGACGGCAAGCACTACCCGACCGGTTACTACCTCAACGAGTTCGGCGTACCTGCGGACCAGCTACTCAAAGCGGGCTACACGCTCGTGCTGGTAACGCCCAAGGGCAATGCGCCGAGTGTCGATGAACGCTCGATCGACCCGCAGTACTTCGGCGGCGAAGTCGCCGAGATGCAGCGCATCCATCAACTGGTGCAAGGCCTGCCGGGCATCGATGACACCTTGTCGGTGAAAGAGGTGCTCGACGGCGACCTGGACCGCTATGTCGGCCTGTTCATTCCCGGTGGCCATGCACCCTTGATCGACCTGGCCAACAACCCGGACGTAGGGGTCTTGCTACGGCATTTCCACCAGGCCGGCAAACCCACGGCCGCCATCTGCCATGGCCCGATCACACTTCTATCGGCTCAGCGTGACCCGGTCGGCTACCGCACCGCCCTGGCCCGTAGCGAGGCACCCGCCGCCCGTGACTGGGTTTATCAAGGCTATCGCATGACCATTTTCTCCGACCCGGAGGAGCAGGTATTCGAAGGGTCGCTGAAGGATCGACGCCTGCAGTTCTACCCGGCCAAGGCCATGGCGGCGGCAGGTGGCCAGATGGCGTACGCCGAGGCCTGGAAGCCCTACGTGGTGGTCGACCGTGAGCTTATCACCGGGCAGAACCCGTTCTCCGACAAGGCGTTGGCCAAGGCGTTGATCGAGCAACTGGAGCGCAAACAACACTAGGGTCTGCGAAGGCCTGAGAGAGGCCGGCAATGCTCGTCTACACTTAAAGCCCGGGCCTCGCCAAGGCCCTTATCATCCTATCCATCCGACCACCGCCCCCCGGACCGGACGTCGCCGACGGTGGCCTTCTTGCAGAGGAGGGCAGGTCATGGACGAGGCACGGCTTCATGAATTCATGGGCAAGCTGGTGGGCGACATGGGCGCCGCGGCGAGCCTGGCCAATGTCATCCTGGGGGACGAACTGGGCCTGTACCGGGCCATGGCCGACAGCCAGCCGGTCACACCCGATGTATTGGCGCAGCGCACCGGCTGTCATCCGCGGTTGTTGCGCGAATGGCTGAGCGCTCAGGTCGCGGCGGGCTACATGGTCCACCAGGACGGTGCGTTCAGCCTGCCCGAGGAGCAGGCCATGGCCTTGGCCATCGAGGAGTCCCCGGCCTACATGGCGGGCGGCGCAGCGGTGGTGGCGGCCCTGTTCCACGACAAGGACAAGCTGGTGGCGGCCATGCGCGGCGATGGCGGCCTGGCCTGGGGCGACCATCATCCATGCATGTTCAGCGGCACCGAGCGGTTCTTCCGCCCGGGTTACCGCACGTTTCTGGTGGCCGACTGGCTACCGGCGCTCGAGGGCGTCACCGCCAAGTTGGAGGCGGGGGCCAAGGTGGCGGATGTCGGTTGCGGCCATGGTGCCTCGACCATCGTCATGGCCCAGGCGTTTCCTGCCTCGCGCTTCGTCGGCTACGACTACCATGGACCTTCGATCGTCATTGCCGGTCAACGCGCTGAACAGGCCGGCGTGGCCAGCCAGGTGCGTTTCGTGCAGGCGTCGGCCAAGGACTATCCGGGGCATGACCATGACCTGGTGTGCTTCTTCGACTGCCTGCACGACATGGGCGATCCGGTGGGCGCGGCGCGACACGCCTACCAGGCGCTCAAGGACGACGGCACGGTGATGTTGGTCGAGCCCTATGCCGAGGACTCGCTGGAGGGCAACCTCAACCCGGTGGGCCGGTTGTTCTATGCGGCCTCGACGTTCATCTGCACGCCGAATTCGTTGTCCCAGGAGGTAGGGCTGGGCCTGGGGGCGCAGGCCGGGGAGTCGCGCTTGCGGGCGGTGTTCGAGGAGGCGGGGTTCAGCCGGTTCCGGCGCGCGACGCAAACGCCGTTCAACCTGATCCTGGAGGCGCGCAAGTAGCAGGATCCGTGGTGCTCATGATTGGCGAGCGCCGCCCTCTGTGGGAGCGGGATAACAGGATCTGCGAATAAACCGGACCTGAAAGCAGAAGGGGCGCCATCTGGCGCCCCTTCCGTTTGCTGCTTAGGCTTGCGCGTCCCAGGGACGGTCGCCTTTTTCGTCTTTCACGCGGGTCGGCAGGCCCATGACGTCCAGCGCCTTGAGGAACGGCTCGGCCGGCAGTTCCTCGACGTTGACCATGCGCTTGGCATCCCACTCGCCACGGGCGACCAGCAGGGCCGCGGCCACCGGCGGTACGCCGGCAGTGTAGGAAATGCCCTGGCTGTCGGTCTCGGCGAAGGCTTCTTCGTGGTCGGCCACGTTGTAGATGAACACTTCGCGCGGTTGGCCATCCTTGGTGCCTTTGACCAGGTCACCGATGCAGGTCTTGCCGGTGTAGCCCGGAGCCAGCGAGGACGGGTCGGGCAGGACGGCCTTGACGACCTTCAGTGGTACCACTTCCAGGCCTTCGGCGGTCTTGACCGGCTGCTCGGAGAGCAGGCCCAGGTTCTTCAGCACGGTGAACACATTGATGTAGTGCTCGCCGAAGCTCATCCAGAAGCGGATGTTCGGCACGTCGAGGTTCTTCGACAGCGAATGCACTTCGTCGTGGCCGGTCAGGTAGAGGTTCTGCGAGCCCACGACTGGCAGGTCGTCGGTGCGCTTGACCTCGAACATTTTGTTGCTGGTCCATTGGCTGTTCTGCCAGCTCCAGACTTGCCCGGTGAATTCGCGGAAGTTGATTTCCGGGTCGAAGTTGGTGGCGAAATACTTGCCATGGGAGCCGGCATTGACGTCGAGGATGTCGATCGAGTCAATGCGGTCGAAATACTGTTGTTGCGCAAGCTTGGCGTAGCTGTTCACCACACCCGGGTCGAAACCGACGCCGAGAATGGCGGTAATGTTCTTCTGTTGGCACTCTTCGAGGTGTTTCCACTCGTAGTTGCCGTACCAGGGCGGCGTTTCGCAGATCTTGCCTGGTTCTTCGTGGATCGCGGTGTCCAGATAGGCGGCACCGGTGTCGATGCAGGCACGCAGCACCGACATGTTGAGGAAGGCGGAGCCAACGTTGATCACGATCTGCGATTCGGTCTCGCGGATCAGTGCCTTGGTCGCCTCGACATCGAGGGCATTGAGCGCAAAGGCTTGGATGTCGGCGGGTACCTTCAGGCTACCCTTGGCCTTGACGCTGTCGATGATGGCCTGGCATTTGGAGATGTTCCGTGACGCAATGGCAATACGACCGAGCTCGTCGTTATGCTGCGCACACTTGTGGGCCACCACCTTGGCGACACCTCCTGCACCAATGATAAGAACGTTCTTCTTCAATTTACCTGTTGCTCCTTACTTAAAGGGCCTGCCTCAGGACAGGCTGGAAACGTAGTCTTCGAAACCGAATTCGCGCACCACCTCGACGCTGCCGTCGAGCTGCTTGACCACGATGGCCGGCATCTTCAGACCGTTGAACCAGTTTTTCTTGACCATGGTATAGCCTGCCGCATCGACGAACGACAGTCGGTCACCGATGGCCAGCGGCTTGTCGAACTGGTATTCGCCGAAGATATCGCCAGCCAGGCACGACTTGCCGCAGACCATGTAAGTGTGCTCGCCATCGTTGGGTGCCATCTTGGCGTTCAGGCGGTAGATCAGCAGGTCGAGCATGTGCGCTTCGATGGAACTGTCCACCACGGCCAGGTGCTTACCGTTGTACAGGGTGTCGAGTACGGTGACTTCCAGCGAGGCGCTCTGGGTGATCGCCGCTTCGCCTGGCTCCAGGTACACCTGCACGCCGTACTTTTCGGAGAAGGCCTTCAGGCGTGCGCAGAACGCATCCAGGGCATAGTCTTCGCCGGTGAAGTGGATGCCGCCACCCAGGCTGACCCACTCGACCTTGTGCAGCAGGTGGCCGAAGCGCTCCTCGATGTGCGAGAGCATCTTGTCGAACAGGCCGAAATCGCCGTTCTCGCAGTTGTTGTGGAACATGAAGCCGGAGATCTGTTCGATCACCTTCTCGATCTTCTCAGGGTCCCATTCGCCCAGACGGCTGAACGGGCGCGCAGGGTCGGCCAGCAGGTAGTCGGAGCTGCTCACCTGCGGGTTGACACGCAGGCCGCGGACCTTGCCTTCGGACTGCTCGGCGAAGCGCTGCAGCTGGCCGATGGAGTTGAAGATGATCTTGTCGCAGTTCTCGAGCATCTCCTCGATTTCATCGTCGGCCCAGGCCACGCTGTAGGCGTGGGTCTCGCCGGCGAACTTCTGGCGACCGAGCTTGAGCTCGTAGAGCGAGGACGACGTGGTGCCATCCATGTATTGCTGCATCAGGTCGAACACCGACCAGGTGGCGAAGCACTTGAGTGCCAGCAGGGCCTTGGCCCCGGACTGTTTGCGCACGTAGGCAATCTTCTGCATGTTGCCCAGCAGCTTCTGTTTGTCGATGAGGTAGTACGGCGTCTTGATCATTTAAAGGCCCCCGGCCAGGCCGGCCAAAAAAAGGACACGCATTGTGCCTTCACTTGGCCTATATCGAAAGGGTGGAAGGCGCATTTCGTCCGACTTGCCAACGCATTTATCCGCCCTGTGCCAGCCGTTCGGCGTGGGCACCCTTCGAGCAGCGCTCCTCGTCCGGCGCCAAGCCCATTTGAACAGCGCAATGTGACCATTGCGATATTCGCCAAACTGGCCAGGGCATCCGTGCCGACAGGTTCCTGGGTCTAATGGGTACTGTGCTTCTGACGGTTCAGGGGGCGCGCCTGGACGGTGCCTGGGCGGTGTGCTGAGAACTGCCTCTGTGCCCGCGACCGTCGGTCGAGGCAATGGACCCCACGGCATCGCGCGAGCTCGAACATGAGGCAATCCAATCGATCAGGAGAGTTTCCATGAGCAAGCACCGCGACGCTGGCCATGGCTTCGCCGACGATCCACAGAAAGTCAGCGAGGCTGGCCGCAAGGGCAGCACCAAGCAGGATGTGAAGACCGATCGAGCCGAGAAGGCCCGGGTCGGAGGCCAGCACAGCCACGGGGGTACCCCGCGGCGTGGCGAGGGCTGACAGACCGGAACACCGCCCCAGTACCGCACGGCTTGTGAGGGCAGCGCGGGCCTGGTGGGGATGCAATGTTCTTGAGTTGCTTGCTCCGGCTATCGCCGCTCCGCCGGCTCCCACAGGCTCTGAAAATAACGCAGCACAGGTGGGAGCCGGCTTGCCGGAGATGAAGCGTGCAGTGCGGCCCTGTGTTTCGATCAACCCAGCGGCGGTGTACGCGGCGGTACCCTGCGCCGCGAACCGGTGGACTCGAACGCAGCGCCGAAGCGCAGCAGGTCGTTGTCGCTGTAGGCGCGACCGGCGAAGGTCAGGCCGACCGGCATGCCGATATCCGCCATGATGCCCATGGGCACGGTCACGGTCGGCACGCCCAGGTGACGAATGGCCAGGTTGCCGTTGGCGACCCAGATACCGTTGCTCCAGGCGATGTCCGCCGAGGCGGGGTTGACATCGGCATCGGCCGGGCCCACGTCGGCGACGGTGGGGAACAGCACTGCATCGAGGCCAAGGTTGTCCATCCAGTCCTCGAGGTCGAGCTTGCGGGTCTTCTCCAGGCCGCGCAGCCCATCGGGCAGGGTTTCGATCTGGTCCCAGGTCTTCAGGCCGCGCTTGGCCATGTTGACGTACTCGTCCATGCCCGCCGCCAGGTCGTCTTCGCGGTTGGGCAGGGTGCCCGGGTCGTGGGGGAAGATCTGTGGGCCATCGACATCGGCCAGGCGGTTGAGCTTCGGGTCATCGTTGGCGCGCAGGAAGTCATCGAAGGCCCAGCCAGACAACTCCCACAGCTCATCATGCAGGAATTCCTTGGAAACGATACCGCGGTTGTACACGGTTGGGGCGCCAGGGCGGTCACCCTCGCAGTTGGACACCAGCGGGAAGTCCACCTCGACCACTTCGGCGCCCGCCGCCTCGAGGGCCCGGCGGGCCTGCTGCCACAGGTCGATGACGCTGGCCCGGGTGTGGATGCGCTGGCCGGTGGGGCCGCCGATACCGGGTTTTTCCGAGGTGCCGGCCTCGGGGTCGGCGTTGATGTACATCTTGGGTACGCCGAAACGCTTGCCTTTGAGTGCGTTGGCATCAACTGCCAGGTCCAGGTAGGAAGCAGGGCGTACGGTCGAGGCAGCCGGGATCGGTACCCAGGGTTGCAGGCGCCACAGGTCGCCACGCTTGTCGGCATCGTCGGTCACGACCACGTCGAGGATTTCCAGCAGGTCGGCCATTGTACGGGCATAGGGCACCACGACGTCCATGGTCGGAGTCAACGGCCAGTTGCCGCGCACCGAGATCACGCCGCGCGAAGGGGTATAAGCGCACAGGCCGTTGTTCGATGCCGGGCCGCGCCCGCTGGACCAGGTTTCCTCGGCCAGGCCGAAGGCCGCGTAGCTGGCCGCGGTGGCAGTGCCGGCACCGTTGGACGAGCCGGAGGCGAACGGTGCGGTCAGGTAGGCAGCGTTGTACGGGCTTTCGGCGCGGCCGTAGACGCCACGCTGCATGCCGCCGTTGGCCATTGGCGGCATGTTGGTCTTGCCCAGGCAGATGGCCCCGGCGGCGCGCAGGCGCTCGATGGTGAAGGCGTCACGCTGGGCGACCAGGTCCTTGAATGCCGGGCTGCCGGATGCGGCAGTCAGGCCTTTGACCAGGTAGCTGTCCTTGGCGGTGTAGGGGATGCCGTCCAGCGGGCCGAGGGTCTTGCCCTGTGCCCGGCGGGCGTCGGAGGCTTCGGCCTCCTTGAGTGCGTCAGGGTTGCGCACCACCACGGCGTTCAGGGCAGTGGCGGTGTCGGCTCCGTCATAGGCGTCGATGCGGGCCAGGTAGGCCTTGACCAGCTCGACCGCCGTCGTGCGGCCGGTCTCGAGCGCATCGCGCAGCTCGGCAATGGAAACCTCGGTTACCTCGATCATGCTGTCACCAGTTGTGCAGGTGGAAACTCGTGGCGCGAGTGTAGCAAGAAGCCCAGGCCCGGCGCAGGCATGCACCGTGGCAATGGTTATTTGCATGGCGGCAGTGTCGGCGCCGGAGAAGTGTGCGTTGGTGCATGTGGGGCGGGTAGTGTCGGGGCCGCAGAGCGGCCCTTGTGCACTCAGCCCAGGTCCGCTGCCGAATGCCGCTCCGGCACCTGACTGGCCTCGTCACCCCAGGTCCGATTGACCCGGGTGCCACGTTGTACCGCCGGTCGTTGGCCGATCGCCTCGGCCCAGCGCAGCACATGCCGGTACTCATGCACCGCCAGGAACTCTGCCGCGCCATACAGGTTGCCGAGCACCAGCTGGCCGTACCAGGGCCACACGGCGATATCGGCGATGCTGTATTCAGCCCCTCCCAGGTAGGTGCTTTCGGCCAGGCGACGGTCGAGCACATCGAGCTGGCGCTTGGCTTCCATGGTGAAGCGGTTGATGGCGTATTCGAACTTTTCCGGCGCGTACACATAGAAATGGCCAAAGCCGCCGCCCAGGTAGGGCGCCGAACCCATCTGCCAGAACAGCCAGTTCAGGCACTCGGTACGCGCAGCGCCGGCACTGGGCAGGAAGGCACCGAACTTCTCGGCCAGGTACAGCAGGATCGAGCCGGACTCGAACACCCTCACCGGCGGCTCGACGCTGCGGTCGAGCAGGGCGGGGATCTTGGAGTTGGGGTTGACCTGGACGAAGCCGCTGGAAAACTGGTCGCCCTCGCCGATGCGAATCAGCCAGGCGTCATACTCGGCCCCGGCGTGCCCGAGGGCCAGCAGCTCTTCGAGCAGGATGTTCACCTTGACGCCGTTGGGTGTGGCCAGGGAGTAAAGTTGCAACGGCTGCTTGCCCACCGGCAGCGCCTGGTCGTGGGTCGGGCCGGCGACCGGGCGGTTGATGCTGGCGAACTGGCCGCCGGATGGCGCTTCGTGGGTCCAGACCTTGGGTGGAACGTAGGGCTTGCTCATGCGCGGGATCTCCTGAAGGCTCGAAGCGG
Organism: Pseudomonas sp. NY15356; assembly: GCF_048068175.1. NCBI lineage: Bacteria > Pseudomonadati > Pseudomonadota > Gammaproteobacteria > Pseudomonadales > Pseudomonadaceae > Pseudomonas > Pseudomonas sp. NY15356. The sequence continues at coordinate 74,021 of NZ_JBLUPW010000024.1, forward strand.
TCACGTAGAACGTGGACCTGCATCTATGCCATGGGTTCGGCGCGAAGGGCAAATGCTGTGTGTGGCGGAGCCTGCGATGGGCCGCAAAGCGGCCCCTTGAGTCTGGAGGGCTCCACCGTTTGAGGGCTTGGGGCTGCTTTGCAGCCCATCGCAGGCCGTCGCCAGTTCCTACCGATATTGCGCCGCTCTCAAGACTTGCGAAATCTCTGTGGGCGCCACACGGATCGGCTCGTCAAGGCGCTCAGGCAACCGGGATCAGCGGGTCCGCCGCTGCCAACGCACTGGCTCGATCCGCGGCCGGCGGGTAGATCCATACGGAGTTGATCTGCGCCTTGAGCTGCTTCGCCTCGGCCTTGTCTGTCGGTGGCGAGACCCTGCGCTCCCACCCCTCGGTGTACACCGCCCCCCAGGCGCCGAGGTCCAGGCAGGTGACGTACTTGGGCTGGCTATAGGTCATCGGCGCCACACCGATCAGCTCGGCGGCGGCGTTGTTGCCTGCGTAGCGCCCCAAGGGGATGGCGTGCTGGCAGGACATCACCGCATGGTTGCCGACTTCGTCGCAGGCGGCGAAGGCCACGTCGCCGGCTGCGTACACCGCATCGTTGCCCTTGACCTTGAGGTTGCCGTCCACATGCAGGCGGCCCTGATGGTCGCGCTCGCCATGGATCTGCGCGGTGAGCGGGTTGGCCTTGAAGCCCACGGTCCAGATCACGGTTTTGGCGGCGATGCGCTGGCCGTTGTCCAGCACCACACCCTCGCCATCCACCGACGCGACGGTAGCGCCGCAGATCCACTCCACGCCCAATGCCTGGGAGGCCTGTTCGATCGCAGGTCGGATGCCTTCGCCCAATGCTGCGCCGACCCTCGCGCCGCGGTCGACCACCACGATACGCAGGCCTGCCTGCGGCCCAAGGATCGCCCGCAGGCGTCCGGGCAGTTCGGTGGCCGTCTCGATGCCGGTGAAGCCGCCACCGGCCACCACCACGGTGTTGCGTGCGGGGCTCTCGGGCAGGGCGGCCAGCGACTTGAGGTGTTCCTCCAGGCGCACAGCCGACTCGATCTTGTCCACGTCGAAGGCATGCTCGAAGCCTGCGAGGTCAGGGCGGTTGAGCTGGCTGCCACAGGCCATGATCAGGCGGTCGTAGCCAAGGTGTGCCTCGCGCCCGGATGGTTCGCGGTAGGCCACGCTGCGCGAGGCCTCGTCGATCCGGTAGGCGGTCCCCTTGACGAAGCGCACATCGACCGCATCGAACAAGGCTTGCAGTGGCGCGGCCATGTTATGGACATCGGGCTCGTAGAAGCGCGGGCGGATATGCAGCTCGGCCTGGGGCGCGAGTACGGTGATCTGGACGTCGTCGCGGTCGTGCAGGTCTAGCTGGCGCGCCGCGCCCAGGGCGCTCCACAGGCCGGCGAAGCCTGCGCCTATGATCAGGATCTGTTTCATCGTTGTGCTCCTGGCGATTGCAAGGGAAGGCCTGGCGCCCATCGTCTTGGCGCCTTGGAAACAACGATGCTAAGCGCAGCGGGTGGCCGGCCCTAGGCCAAAGATCCCTGGATTTCGGCCAAGGGCACGCTACGGGCGAAGCGCGCACGGTAGTCGCGCGGCGTCACCGCCAGGTGGCGCTGGAAGGCCAGGCGCATGCGCTCCTCCGAGCCGAAGCCGCACTGGCGGGCGATCTGCTCGACCTGCTGGGCGGTGTTCTCCAGCAGGCGGCGCGCTGCCTCCAGGCGAAACACTTCGATGGCCTTGGCCGGGGTGCGGCCGGTCTTGTGCTTGTACACCCGGGTGAAGTTGCGCAGGCTCATGCGTGCCTGTTCGGCCAGGCGTTCGACGGTCAGCTGCGGGTCGCCCAGATGGTCGTTGAGCCACAGGTGCAAGGCTTCGAAGGCGCCATTGTCCTCGCCTTGGGCCTTGAGCAGTTCGCTGAACTGGGCCTGACCGCCGGGGCGCTTGAGAAAGACCACCAGTTCCCGCGCCACCTGCATGGCCACCTCGCGGCCACAGTCGAGTTCCACCAGGGCCAGGGCCAGGTCGATGCCGGCGCTGACGCCTGCCGAGGTCCAGACCTGGCCCTGTTGCACGAAGATCGACTCAGCGTCCACCTCGACCTCGGGGAAGCGCCGGCGCAGGGCCTCGCACATGGCCCAGTGGGTGGCTGCGCGGCGGCCGTCGAGCAACCCCGCGGCGGCCAGCAGAAAGGTGCCGCTGCACACCGAAGCGGTGCGTTGGGCGCGCGCGGCAGCCAGGCGCAGCCAGCCGACCAGCTCGGCATGTTCAGGCAGGGTACGGACGATTTCCGGCGCTCCGGGCACCACCAGGGTGTCGATCGTGCTGTGCAACAAAGGCTCCAGCAGCTCGGTGCCCACCGCCAGGCCTTCGGCGGTGGCGACCAGGCTGCCATCGAGGCTGGCGGTATGCATTTCATAACCGGGCAGGCCTCGCTCGGCACGTGCCTTGCCTGCGGCCCAGAACACGGTTTGCGCACCCGTGAGGTCAAGCAGGCCCATTTGCGGGTAGGCGAGAAATACCACCCGGTGAGGGCGGTCCACCGAGGGCGGCAAGGCGTCGGGCACAGTGGCGGGATGGGTCATGGTGCACATCGCAAGGGGGACGAATGTGCCCATGTTACACAGCATGAAGCGGCGAAGGCAGCTCCTCTGGAAAAACGCACAACGCTTTGATTTTGCGGGGTCTTTGCAGGAGCGGGCTTGTCCCGCGATCAAGGGCGAAGCCCTTGCCATACAACCGCGGTGGCAGGGCCGGCCAATCGCGACGCAAGGCCGTACACACAGAGGTCGGAGTGGCCCTGCGTCGCGATGGGCTGCGAAGCAGCCCCACCAGGGTCAGTTATCGGTCAGCGGCTGGTCCTGGGAAAGCAGGGCCTTGGCGAGTTCCTCGTCGCTGACCTGCAGGCCTGGGTTGGCCTTGCGGGCCTGTTCCAGTGCCGACTCTACATAGGCACCCCGGATGGCGCCACCGCTGGCGATGAAGGCAGACAGTTCATCCCGTGCGGGAATGATCCGTTTGTCGTCCTTGAAGGTTGAGTACAGCGAGGCGGAGATCCCCGCCGACGTGGCGACATCGCCCGCATCCACACGGGCCAGGGCTGCGCCTGCAGGCAGCAGGAGCAACAGCGAAGGGACGAGCAGTAAGTGGCGCATGGCGAGACCTCCAGATGAAGCCCAAGGGATTTACCGCATGTTGTTAAGAGCGGCGAAGGTGTCTGGGAGTTCCGTGGGCCGACTGCAGCCGCCCCCGCCGCATCATGGGTGAACCTGTTGTTTTCATCATTGGCGCACCGCCGGTGGCCGCGCCAATACAACGGCCGGGACGGATCAGGAAAGGGGTTGTCCAGGTTGTCCAGGCCTGTGCGGCTTGTCTAGCTCGCAGCCCTGCGAGTTCATCGCCCGGGCGTACCTGCATAAGATTTTTCGTATCGATAACCCTCACCAATGCGGCATCACCCTGCACCTAGGTGGCGCTGATCACCCTGGGTGCCAACGCCCGATGCTTCTTCCATTTCCTCACCTTCCCAGGGCAACCGGGAGGGCCGACACGGAGTCAGATCATGTCCGATACACCTGCCGCTCCCTTAGGGACGAGCCGTGAACCCCTGTTCACCCCACCCGCGCTGCCCAAGGGGGGCGGTACCGTTTCCGCAGGTGGCGGGATGTTGTCCGTCGGCAACGCCGATGGTGCGGCGGGTTGGTCCCTGCCGTTGCCACTGCCTATCGGGCGTGAACTGTCACCGCAGCTGACGCTGGGCTACAGCTCCAGCGGGGGCAACGATGCCTTTGGTGCCGGCTGGAGTTGCTCGCCACCCGCCGTGTTCCGCATGAGCCGTTTCGGTATCCCTCGTTACAACGAAGACGACCGCCTGGCGGGGCCGGACGGCGAAGAAATCCTGCGCGCCAAGGGCGCGCCGCGGGTTGAGGCGACCCTGCCGTTTTCTGCTAAAACGGCGCCACACATCGTGACCAACTGGGTATCGCGCAGTGGTGGGCGGGATGAGCGCCTGGAGCATTGGCGCGCGCAGGCGGCTCCCGAGTCCCCCGGCTTCTGGCTCAACTACCACGCCGATGGCAGCATCACGCTGTTCGGCTGGTCGGCCAGCGCCCGCTTGAGCGACCCGCACGATCCGGCGCGGGTGGCCGGCTGGTACGCCGAGGAAACCGTGAGCGCCAAAGGCGAGCATGTGGTGTACACCTACCGCGGTGAAGATGCCGTCGGCTGCAACGAAGACGAGCGAATTGCCCACCCGAAGGTCGCGAGTCAGTACCTCACGGGCGTCTATGCCATGAACGCCACGCCTGCGTCCGCGCTGCTGGTGCCGGAGCAGGCCTTTCGTGCCGACGATTTCATGCGCGTGATGCTACTGGACTATGGCGAACGCGGCACCGACCTGGACACGCCGCCGCCATTCGCAAGCACGGCGCAATGGCCGGTGCGTGAGGATTGCCTTTCGTTCTGGCGTTGGGGGTTCAATAACCGGATCCGCCGTCTGTGCCACGACGTACTGCTGTGGCATCGCACACGGATGATGGCTGGGGAAAGCGACCCGACCCCCACGTTGGTTTCCCGACTGCACCTGAGCTATGAACCGTCCGCCATAGCGACCCTGCTGGTGGCGGCCCGGCAGGTCGCCTACGAGCCCGACGGCACGCCGCTGGCGCTGCCACCGGTGGAGTTCGAACTGAGCCGCCCAGGGCGCGAGGCGCCGCAATGGGAGGCACTGCCGGAGCTCGATGGCTTCAGCCCGCCCCATTGGCAGATGGCCGACTTGTACGGGGAAGGGGTGCCCGGGCTGTTGTATCAGGACGGCGGCGCCTGGCGATACCGGGCACCGGAGCGCAAGGGGGAACCCACTACCGATACGGTGACCTGGGGAGAGCCGCAGGTATTGCCCTTGACCCCTTCGTTGGCCGGCGGATCGCTGACCGACCTGAACGGCGATGGCCGCCCCGAATGGCTGGTCACCCAGCCTGGGCTGCAAGGCAGCTTCACCCTGTCGCCCGACGGCCACTGGGGCAGCTTCATCGCGCTGCAGGCCATGCCCACGGAGCTGCTGCACCCCTCTGCGCAACTGGCCGACCTGACCGGGGGCGGCTTGCAGGATGTGGTCATGATCGGGCCGCGGAGTGTGCGCCTGTGGGCCAGCGCCGCGAGTGCGGGCTGGCGCGCAGGGAGCGAAACAGGCTATGACGGGGATACGCCGTTGCCCATGCAAGGCGGCGAGCACCGCCTGGTGGCATTCGCCGACCCGGCAGGCAGTGGCCAGCAGCATCTGCTGGAGATCACCGGCCAGGGCGTGACCTATTGGCCATCCCTCGGCCACGGCCGGTTCGGTGAGCCGGTGCGTGTGCCAGGCTTCGCAGTGAACGATTTCGTCGCGTCGCGGGTATTCCTGGGGGACACCGACGGTAGCGGCACCACTGACATCCTCTATGTAACACCAGACCGTATCCGTGTATTCATCAGTGAGTCGGGCAATCGCTTCGTGGAAGGGCCGTCCGTGCCGGCACCGGCAGGCGTCATCCTCGACGACACCTGCCTGCTGCAGGTGACCGACCTGCGTGGCCAGGGTACGGCCGAGCTGGTGCTGACCGTGCCGCATATGGCACCGCGCACCTGGACGTATCGGTTCAACGACAGCCGGCCGTGGCTGCTTGCCGAAGTGTGCACCAATACCGGGAGCCGCACCCTGTTCCACTACCGCAGTTCGGCCCAGGGCTGGCTGGATGAGAAGGCGGCGCTCAAGGCCCAGGGCAAACCTGCGGTCTGCCGCCTGCCGTTCCCTGTGCACATCCTCAGCCGGGTCACGGCGATCGATGACATTAGCGGTTTGCGTACCGTCAGCGGCATGCGATACCTGCAGGGTATCTGGGATGGTGTCGAGCGCGAGTTCCGTGGTTTTGCCCGGTTGATCCAGACCGACACCCTGAGCGATGCCCAAGGTACCGGCGTGCAGCGCTCGCCGGCCGCACAGGTGCATAGCTGGTTCTTGAGCGGCATCGAAGCGTATGACGGCGTCCAGGAAGGCGCTTTTGCAGGGCAAGGCTCGGTGGAGGGCGACTTTACGCTCAACCCATTGCGTATCACCCGTCTGGATGCCGGTGGCCAGGATGAGCCTGTCGAGCTTGAAGGCGAGGTACGTCGTTGGTTGCTGCGAGCCCTGAAGGGCAGGCCGGTGCGCACCGAAACCTATGGCCTCGATGGCAGCGCATTGGCCTCGCAGCCTTACAGTATCACCCGCCAGCGCTGGCAGGTGCGTATGTACGAGACCGCGGATGCCGGCAGGCCTGCGGCGCTGGTCACGCCGGTGGAAACCCTGACCTTCGCTACCGAGCGCATCGTGCAGGACCCGGTGGTCTCCCAGTCGGTCGTGCTCGAACAGGACCGCTACGGCAATGTGGTGCGTGCCGTGGAGGTGCGTTACCCGCGCAGGCCTGCGCCCACGCCGTCGCCCTATCCGGATACCCTCCCTGAAGGCCTGGAACTGGCTGCGCGCGCCCCTCAGCAGCAGCCCGCCTGGCTGACCTTGACGCGCAACCGGCTGCACAACCTCGACGCCGGCCATAGCCATGTGGTCGGCCTGGTGGAATCGACCCGCACGGATGTCCTGCAACTGACGCCAAGCCAGGTACCGCAGGGCGGTTTCAGCATCGAAAGCCTGTCGTCGGCAGGGGGGCCTCTCGATGACCTGGGCAACGCCACGCTGGCGAGCCATGTCCGTACCCAGTGGTGTGACGAGGCGGGCAACCCCAGCGTTGTACCGATACGCCAGGCCCTGGCTGCCTATACCGAAACCGCCATGCTGGACGAAGCCTGTGTGGAGGTGTTCAAGAGCCTGATGTCGGACGAGGCGTTGGTGCGGATGTTGGAACAAGCCGGTTATCACGCCGTTGCGCTGCCTGAGGATGGCCTGCGTGTGCACACCGGCCGCCATGGCCTGGCCCGTTATCTCGGCGCCGCCGGTTTCTATCGGCTGGCTGGCGTACGGGAAAGCGAGCTGGTGGGAGAAACGCTGATCGAGTGGACCCCCCACGCCTTGCAGGTGGCGAAGGTGACCGACGCAGCCGGCCTGCAGACCGCCTTGCGCTACGACTGGCGCTTCTTGACACCGACATCGCTGACCGACCCGAACGACAACGTACGGGAAGTGGTCGTCGATGCCCTGGGCCGGGTATCGCAGACGCGTTTCCATGGCACCGAGCAAGGCATCATGACCGGCTATTGCAGTGGGCGCGCTTTTGTGGTGCCGGAAACGGTCGAAGGCATGCTTGCGCTCAAGGGCGGCGATGTGCCCGTGGCGACTGCCCATCGCGTGGTGGCCGATAGCTGGATGCCGCTGGCGCGCGACCGGCAGGGCCATCCCTTGGCCTCCCGCATCGGGGAGCTTGCGCTGCGACGCTTGGCAAGGGCGTACAAGCTCGGGCAGGTGGACCTGGCCAAGGGGCGCGTGCCCCCGCACATCTGCAGCCTGCAGACCGATCGCTACGACGGAGATCCGCAGCAGCAGGTGCGCCTGAACGTCACCTACAGCGACGGCAGCGGCAACCTGTTGCAGACCGCCGTCCTGCACCCGCCAGGTGATGCCCTGGTGCGCACGCCCGAGGGCGGGCTCGAGGCGGGCACCGACGGCAAGGCTGTGACCAGGCACGCTTTGGTGCGCTGGGCCGTGACTGGCAAGACCGAATACGACAACAAAGGGCAACCCGTTCGCACCTGGCTGCCGTTCTACCTCGATGACTGGCGCCCGGTCTACGACGACAGCGCCCACGAGGGCGTTTATGCCGACACCCACCTGTATGACGCCCTGGGGCGTGTGTACAGGGTGATCACCGCGGCGGGTTGGGAGCGGCGCACGCAGTTCTATCCGTGGTTCACGGTGGCCGAGGATGAAAACGACACCGCCCATGATGTACTGCGAGAGCGAGAAGCATGATGAATGAGAACCAAGAAACCCCTTTTTTCACACCACCATCCCTGCCCAAGGGCGGTGGCACCCTTGGCGGCAGCTCTGGGGCGTTGTCGGTGGGCGGGCCGGACGGTGGTGCCAGTTGGCACATTCCACTGCCCGTGTCGGCAGCGCCGGCCCGTGGCCTGGCGCCCGAACTGGCGCTGGCCTACAGCAACGGTGGCGGCAATGGTGTGTACGGGATGGGCTGGCAGCTTTCGCTACCGGCCATCCGGCTGCGTACGCAACACGGTGTTCCCCGTTACGATGGCACCGACCGCCTGAACGGGCCCCGTGGCGATGAACTGCTGCGTGCCCAGGAGGCCGTGCGTACCGAAACGCGCCTTCCCTTTGCCGATACCGACAGTGGTACCTACACCGTTACTCGTTATCTGGACCGCTTCTCGGGCTTGAATTCGCGTATCGAATGTTGGCAGGAGGTTGGTACGGACGGCGCGGTGAGCCGCACGTTCTGGATCGACTTCACGCCCGACGGCGGCCTGGCCCTGTACGGTTGGTCGGCCGATGCCAGGCTGGCCGACCCACAGGACCCCTCGCGTGTGGCCGAGTGGCATATCGAGGAGACAGTAACGGCACGAGGCGAGCACATTCTTTGGCGTTGGCGTCAGGAAGACAACGAGCAATGCTCGGCACAGGAGCTTGCCGACCATCCGCACGTGGCCGGCCTGTACCCCGATACCCTGTACTGGATGAACCGCACGCCGGCGCTGCATTTCCTGCGGCCTGGCATGGGCCCGGGCGATGCTTGGGAAAACGAATGGCTGGCGTTGCTGGTGTTCGACTATGGCGAGCGCGGTACATCGACTGACCAGCCGCCGCCGCTGGTCACCACGTCGGCCTGGCCCGCCCGGGAAGATGCGCTGTCGCTGCGCCGCTACGGCTTCGAGGTCCGCACCCGCCGGCTGTGTCACGACATCCTGCTTTGGCACCGCACGGCGATGATGGCCGATGACGCCTCCCAGGATGCGACGGCGCAGCTGGTATCGCGCCTTCACCTTAGCTATGCATCGTCCACGTTGCTCACCCAACTGTGCGCCGCCCAGATACTGGCATACGAGGCCGATGGCACGGTGGTATCCATGCCGCCGGTGGAGTTCGCTTTGTCCGAGCCTCCTGAGGAATTACCCGATGCGACGCACTGGCAACACGTGCCTGCGCTGGACGGCTTCAACCACTCGTCCTGGCAAATGGCCGACCTCTACGGCGAGGGTATCCCAGGGTTGCTTTACCAGGATGATGGTGCCTGGTGGTACCGGGCGCCGGTTCGGGATGGCGAAGGCGCTGCGTCCAAGATGGCGCCCGGCTATGCCGGGCTTTTCGACGCTCCCCTCGACGACCGGGTGACCTGGGCTGCGGCGACCCCCTTGCATCGGCTGCCCTTTGGCGGCAGGGCACAATTGACCGACCTAGAGGGCAATGGCCAACCCGAGCTGATAATAGCGGTGCACGGGATGCGGGGCAGTTTCACCTTGCAACCGAACGGGCGCTGGGGTGGTTTCAAGCCTTTCGCACGTTTTCCGGCAGAGTTCGATCACCCGGCAGCGCTGCAGGCCGACCTGACCGGCACGGGCTTGACCGACCTGGTGATGATCGGCCCTGCCAGTGTGCGCCTGTGGCCCTCCGCCGGGCCGAAGGGGTGGGAACCTGACAGGACCGTAGCCCACCCAGGCCGTTCATTGCCTCACCCGAGTGGCGATGGTACCCGTATGGTCGCGATCAGTGACATCACCGGGGGAGGGCTTTCGGACCTGGTGGAAATCACCGCCGACGGCGTCACCGCCTGGCCATCGCTTGGGCATGGCCGTTTCGGCAACCCGCTGTCGTTGCCAGGCTTTTCGTTGCAGTTGCTCAGGGCCAAGGACGGCAGTGCCCTGGCCTTCGACCCTGAACGGATCTACCTCGCCGATACGGATGGCACAGGCGTTGCGGACCTGCTGGTGATCGGCCAAAAAGGTATCCATGTGTTCGCCAACCAGAGCGGTAATGCGCTTCGCTACAAAGGCGTGATCCCACCGCCTGCCGGTGTCACGCCGGATGCCACCTGGCGCTTGCAGGTGGCAGACGTGCAAGGCCTGGGGATGGGCAGCCTGGTGTTGACGGTCCCGCACATGAAGCCGCGCAGCTGGGTGCTGAATTTCAGTGCCACGCGTCCCTGGCTGCTGACCACAGTCGTCGACAATATCGGTGGCCGTACCGAACTGGCGTATCGTAGCTCGGCCCAGGGCTGGCTGGATGAAAAGGCGGCTTTGCAGGCGAGCGGGCAAGCCGCCGTCAGTTGTCTCCCGTTTCCGGTGCACACGGTTCGCACGGTCACCCAGATCAATGAAATCACTGGGCTGACGCTGGGCAGCGAAACCCGTTACCTGGGGGGCGTATGGGATGGCAGCGAGCGTGAATTCGCGGGCTTTCGCTGTGTCGTGCAGACCGATCGCAACAGCCGTAGCGAGGCCAATGCCGCGGCCCGTGCTGTTGTGGAGTCCCCTCCCGTGCGCACCTGCACCTGGTTCTATACCGGCAACGAGGCGGTCGACAGCAAGCCTTTGGAGCACGCTCGGGAAGACATCGACAAGGCCTTCAACAAAGGCCAGATCCGCTTCACCGCCTGGCAAGAGGGTTCGGACAAGCCCGAGGAGCCCGGGGCGAATGCCGAGCGGCGACGGAAACTGTATCGGGCCGTGCGTGGCCAGGTGATGCGCACCGAGGTGTACGGCGAGGACGATCACCCGGCAGCGGCGACCCCCTACAGCATCTCCAGGCAGCGCCTGCAGGTCCGCGCCTGCGACAGCCTCGGCCGGGATGGCAAGCCCGACCGCAACAATCCGGTTACCCAGGTGACTGTGCTGGAAACCTTGTCGCTGGCCTGCGAGCGCATCGCGGTCGATCCTCTGGTGACCCAGAACATAGTATTGCAGCTGGATGCCTATGGGGTGCCGCTCGATAGCGTGAGCATCAGCTACCCACGGCAATTGACGCCCGCCCAGGTCGAGGCCGAAGAACGCGCACGTGACATCTATCCCAAGACCCTGCCTGGCGGCGTGATCAAGGAAACCGCTGACACTCAGCAATACGATTGCTGGGTCACGCTGACCCGCAACCGTGTACACCACCTGACGGCAGGCCACGACTTTGTCGTGGGGCTCGGGCAGGACGCTCGCTCCGATCTGGTCTGGTGGGGCACCACCCACCCGGACGGTAATCCCGAGGCGCGCAAGAACCGCCCACTCCCTGAGGGAGGTTTCACTGCCGACAATCTGGCGATGGCTGATCTGTTGGCAGAGCCTGGTTCCCTGGTGTTTTCCGGCTATACGAAAACCCAATGGCGCGGGATCGCTGGCAACGAACAACTGGACATACCCACGCGCCAGGGCCTGGTCGCCTGGACCGAAACCGCCTTGTTGGATGAGATATCCCTGCAGGTACTACGGCCGAACTTCGACCAGACCTTGGCAGATCTGGTCGATGCCTGCCTGAACGATACCGGCGGCGTGATCGACCCGGCGGTATTGCGCCGCTTGCGTGAACGTGTTCAGGCGCACATGACGCCGGACGTGTTCTTTGAGCTCTTCATGGCATTCGCCGTGCATCAGGAGCAGGTATCGGCAGGGGGCGGCAGCCTGTACCAGGCGGCCCTGCAAGCCATGCAAGAGGCACTGAAGGGCCAAAGCAGTGGGCGGCGATCCATCGAGACCGACGCCCTGTGGGCAGCCTTGGGTACCCACGGCGCTAGCGGCGGCGTCCCACGAACTCAACTGTGTTCGGCGGTGCAGGCCTATGCTGACCAACACCCTGGTGATGATGAGGCCCTTGCAGCGCTGAAACAGGCGCTCATCGACCCCGCCATCACGCCAGATCTACTGTATTGGCAGGTAGTGTCCGCCGCACTGGCCGAGGGCCAGGAGCATCACCAAGCCTTGGCCACCCTAAGGGACACCCTTGGCCAACCTGTGCAGTCAGAAAGCCTGGCAGCCCTGCTTCAACGCGGTGGCTACAAGCCTCTGGCCGTACCGTTCGAACCGCAGGTCAAGGACGTCTGGGGCGGTTTGCAGAACATCACCGCGTACCACGACCAGTCGATGTTCTGGGTCGCCAAGGGCGTACGTGAAAATGAACAGGTTCCCCAGATTGCCTTGACGTATTCACCGCACCTTCTGTCGGTCGTTGGCGCGACCGATGGCTCGAGCTTCACGTCCCAGGTGACGGCCCTGGATTGGCGCTTCCTGAGCCCTGTGCAGGTCACGGACGCCAACGGTAATACCAGCGAAGCCACCCTGGATGCACTGGGGCGCGTACAGCACACCCGTTTTCATGGCAGCGAAACCCCGGCCGGGGCGAGCGAAGCGGTCAGCGTTGGCTATTCGACGTCCCGTGACAAACCGTTCACGCCGCCCGCCACCGTGGAGCAGGCCCTGGCGTTGAATACTGCCAAGGGAGTACCGGTTCATGAAGCCTTCACCACCGTCATCGACAGCTGGATGCCCCTGGCGGTCACGGCCGACGGCCAGCTCACAGGGCAACGCTGCGGCAGCCTGGCCCGGGCCCGGCAGGATGCGTGCCTGAGACGGGATGCGATCACCGCACCGGACGTCATGGCCGCACGGACGCCTCCCCATGTCATTCGAGTCCAGACCGATCGTTACGACGACGATCCCCAGCAACAAGTACGTGTGCAAGTGATCATGCACGGTGGTGGGCAGGTACTGCAGACAGCCATGCTGAACGCGCCGGGCGAAGCGTTCGTGCGCACTGCCGAGGGCGCCTTGGAAACCGGTGCCGATGGTAAGCCCATCGTCAAGCACGCGGCGATCCGCTGGGCCGTGACCGGCCGGGCCGAGTACGACAACAAGGGCAACACGGTACGGGCGTGGCACGCCTATTATCTCGATGACTGGCGTCTGGTCAGCGGGGACGGTATCTATGCCGATACGCACTTCTACGATGCGTTGGGGCGCGAGTTCAAGGTGATGACGGCGGCTGGGTACGAGCGTCGGGCGCAGGCCTTCCCGTGGTTCACGGTAGCGGAAGATGAAAACGATACCGCGGCAGAGGTGTTGGCGCGTCAGGCAACAGGAGAGGTGCCATGAACCAGGCGAATGGAACCGTCGCCATGCATGCAGCCACTCCGGCGGTGGCTGCGCCCTTTCGGGCCTTGGCCTTTTTACGCACCCCCTCGGCCCCCGAGGCACCGGCGCGCCTGTTGGTCAGCCGCACGGTAGTCCACCCGTTCAGCCGCACCACGCGGCTGTTCGGTGCCCGCGCCTTGAACAATACCGCCACCGGCAATGCCGATGCGGTCACCGTTTCAGGGTTGGCTGGCCAACCGCTGTGCCTGCATACCGCTGATGGCGACGCGGCCTTCACGCTGCCCGACGTGGCAGGCCGGCCTTTGTGGGCGCGCAATGCCCAGGGCACCGTGTCCACGGCTGCCTACGAGGCGGCCAATGCCGGCGGCCGGCCATTGTCGTTGACCGAAACAGCGCTTGGCGCGCCGGCTGGGCGCGTGCGTGAGCAGTACACGTATGCGCCGTTGGCCGAGGCGAAATGGCAGGCGCGGAACCTGGCCGGGAGCCAGGTGGAACTGCGCAACAATGCCGGTATCAG